>DXJM01000312.1 GCA_019057355.1 Promethearchaeota archaeon
AATATATATATATGAGAATTTTGATTATATTCTAAAAATTAGATCTAAAATTTTTAGATAAACATTCCCCCCTTTAAATGTCTGAAATTAAAGATAAGTTAATCGGACCAAAAAACATACGGTCACAGATTATAAAAGTTGTTGTTTTATCAGTCGTCTTGATTTGCGCTTTCGCATTTTCTACTCTTTTATATAATCTCTTATTTGGAGGTTTGAGGACTGTTCCAAGTACACCATATGATGATGCGGATTATCAACCATTAATAGTTAATCCCATACCGATTCCATTTAATATTTCTGATTTATTGGACTTCTTTCAGAGTTTAGGTTTAGAAATAGATGAGGACATGCTGGAAACATTGCTTGACATGTATGATGGAAATTTTGATGACATTCCGTTAGATGACTTGGCGGGATTGATGAATGAGATGATGTTTTCCGAAATCGAAGTATTTAGAGTATATAATTACACGAGTACTCCTTTGGCAGACATGGAAAAATATTTATGGAAATATGAATGTTTTGATCAATACATCTCAGGAACATGGTCCTCATCGGTCGGTGTAAGCAATCTTAATTTTTATACTTGGAGCGAGTATGAATCCAATGACTTCTTACTTAATGATGATATCTTAATGGTGAAAATGCTTAATATCACGCCCAATGTAGGGGACAATCGAATGACCCTTCCAACCCTTTTTTCGACACCATATATAATGGAAAATAGTGTTTTTGCATTGAACATGGATTATGGGGCATTATATTTAAGAAAACAAGATTATAATTTAAATGGCACTGCTCTACGGGCATCATTTAACGACAGCGCCTTGATCAATTTATCATATTCTTTAGCCAGTGATATATTACGTCCAGCTGCAGATATTAACGCAAGTTGTGAAATTGTTACTAATCCTAATGCGCAATATTTAGCCTTACTCAATAATTACTTACAACTAGATGGAGGATCCCTCGCGAATTTTATATCAAATCATTTAGATTTTCAAGATCATTATAATTACTTAAACGATCATGTAATTAATTCAGGAGATAACGCATTCATCAGGGCAGATAAAATCAGGAATTATCTCCAATATAATTTCAATTTAAGCTACAACCCCGTTCCTGAAACGGAGCCTGATCAAGATCCAATCAATTGGTTTTGTTGCTCCCAAGAGGGGATGTATTCGGATTTTGCATCTACCTTTGTTGCATTCACCCGGGCGTTTGGTGTGGTGAGTCGATTCGTAGATGGATTTAACAGTAGAGTTATTGATGAATTCTCTGATCCAGTGTATGGGAATGGTTTTGCCGTTAAATACCGGAACTTGTATAGCTGGGCTGAAATTTTCATTCCAATGGATATTTATGGAAATGGAGAATGGGTACAAATGGACGTCCTTTTTGAGAATTTTATGGGAAATCCATTGGAACCAGTTTATGGAAATAGCTCGTATTCCCTTAACGTGAGTTGTACTAATTTATTACCCTCATATCCTGTAGCTGAAAGAAACGATTGGGTTACTATCACAGCAAGATTATTGAATGATAGTCTTCCAATGAGTGGTGAAATGATCATGTTTACTGATATCACCTCTGGTGAGATTATCGGATCTAATACTACAAGCAGTAGCGGAGAAGCTTCAGTCTTTGTTCAAATCAATGATACCATGGTCGTTGGACCACATGTCATTGCTGCCCAATACAATCCCCAAGTAGCCAATATAACCTATTTCGTTATAAATGATACTGTTGTTGTCGAACTTAACCAAGTAGATCCTCCGTCCATAAACTTATCCGATTCAAGCAATAATACAATTCACGTGCAAGGTAGAGTCCATGATCCTTTAAATGATAAGGGAGTTCCTTATTCAAATGTTAACATTGTCTTATTTCAAAACGGGACGGATAATTTTATATTCCACGCATTTCAACCTTCAGCAATAACTACAGATGCAAGCGGATTTTTCAATGCATATTTGCAGGGAGATCCTGCTCAGATATTTCCCGGAGATTATGAAGTAAGAGCAGATTTTAATGGAACGCATAATTATACTATCACCTGGTATGGTTATGAACATGACATCCCCCTGATTCCTTCAATGTTGAACAATTCAAGCGAAAGATTGCCCCTTCATGTTGACAGGGAATTAACTGTTAGCGTGAGGTTCTATATTGATGAGCTTCCCACAAACTATCCCGCATCACCCATAATGGCAAACATTGTCACTAGAGGGTCAATGCTAACTCTTAAAGCACTCGTCTTGAATGAAACGGGTGGGGCAATGCAAGGTGTTAGTGTTGATTTCTTTAATTATACTGGTGGCAATTCATTAATAGGGAGTAATACTACTGATCTATACGGTGTGACAACCTACAAATTTGTTGCAGGAGATGGTTGTCTGGTAGGGCCAAACTTGTTATATGCAAAAGTTCAAAATTCTTATAATTATTCATATTACATTTTAAATGAACTTCCTAACATAACGGGTGTTTCTGGACCGTTACCTCTCGTGATTAATAAAACTAATAATGAACACTTTACGATAACAGGGTATTTAAACGATACCGTTAGTTCCTTACCTTTAAATTATTCTGATGTTGAATTGAGAATCTTTAGAAATGGTATTGATGAATATTCTTTCTACTTGACGGATCACGCGAATCCATTTTCTGTTGATGCTAGTGGAATGTTCAGTGTTACTTTTGGGGTCAATCCCGCAATACCGCCAGGAAATTATTCTCTACGGTTAGATTTCAATGGCACGTTTAACCTCAATTCATTCCCTTATTCTTATGATTTTTATTTACCCTATATTAACACCTCGGTTGTTCTTCTTAATGAATTAGAAATTACATATGAAGCGCCAACCATTCTTAATTTTTGGATTAATGATATGCCTTCTTATCAATGGGAGGACCCGAAAATTACCAGGTATGAAGATTTAAACCTAACTGCTCGGCTCTTATTAGGAGATACGCCTCTTTCGGGAAAAATCGTTGAATTTTATGATATAACCCAAGATATATTGATTGGAACTATAATGACCGATCTTAATGGATACGCCAGCACTATGTATGGAACTAATGCATCAACTATAGCAGGCGTTCATTTATTACAAGCACGATATACTGATGTTACTGATTATTATAACCATTCATATTTCGTTTTAGATGCACCTATAAATATCACTATTAATAGTGGTCCCTCACCTAACATCGTGAATTGTACTTCTTCCACAGGTAGGACATTTGAAATAAATGGTCATTTAAATGATTCTCTGAATGGAGATCCTATAAAATACGGAAGTATTTCCGTTCATTTGTTTTCAGGAACCTCAGAATTAACGCCATTAACCACTTATCTGAATTTAATTGATGGTTCTACAAATTCTGGTTCATCGGGTATGTTTAACATGCAATTATATGTTAATAGTGCATTGACACGAGGAAATTACACTTTGAAGGTCTATTTTAATGGAACATTTCTTTATTCATTTCCAAATAATCAATATAATGAACATAATTTTTATATGTCCTGGATCTCCAATTTTTCATGTTCTACAAATCTCATCTCTAATTTAACCATTGAAGATCCAGAAGATGTCAGGATATATGTTTCCGTTGAAAATAATCCCACAGTTTACCCATACTCTTCTTATTATGATGCTTATCTACCAGAGCGTTATAATCGTGGGGATGAAATACACCTCCAAATTGGAGTATGGCAGTCTGGAAATTGGACTGAAACGGGAACGGTGTATGTTTATGATGATATTGATGGTGTTCAATTAGCATCTTACGCATTTACAGGAACAGAGATTCCTAAAGGTCATGTTGAAGTTAATATTTCATCAACAAATGACTTTCATTCCGGAATTTATCGGTTAAGAATTCAGTATAATACTTATGATTCAATAAATATTACCTATATAATTATTAATGAAAGTATCACGATTACTCCAAATTTAGATGATATGGAAATCCAGAGAGGTCTTGAGATTGATCAATCCCTAATCGCTACAATATCATCACCTGGATCTGGAACAATAGAAGGGTTGAGGATAAATCTTACGTTGTTAGATAGTAATTATAATGATGTTAGCGATTTATATCTTGACTTGCAAGGAATGCAACCTATAACCATTTCAAATAACCAAGGTACATTTGTTATTAATTCCATTCTCCAAAATTGCCCTTATGGCGTATATTACTTAAGAATAGATTTTAATGGAAGCTTGCAAGATACATGGCTTAATCTTTCTGATTACATGGTTCATTCTAATAGTTCATTCATCAAATTAAATATAACCGCAGGTACAACCATTATAGAGCACTCATGGTATACGGATTATGAAGTCCCTCCCTATGACCAACAGTGGGTTTATAACACAACTCTTTACGTTAATGGGCACTTGCGATGGGACAACGGGACTGCAATTCAAAATGTACAAGTAACCATTGTCGTTCAATTCCTTGATGGGACTGAAATTGCTACAAATTCTACGGTATTAACTGATAGCAACGGTAATTTTTCGGGTACTTTTTTCATTGATTTAAATTGGCCCGATTATAGAAATGAAACAGAGATTTGGGTATATTATACTCCAATTGAGAGCCATGTAGAAAGCTCTCAATTAGAATTTACAGATTGGTAGAAAAAAGAAAAAAATGAGGTATTAATTTAATAATGCAGAAACATAAAACATTATCAAAAAAGTGTACCCTTATCGTCTCTGTTATAGTCATTTATATATTCTTTTTTTTTCCATATTTAACTTTTTGTCTTATGGGTGTTGATTCGAGTATTTTTATGTATTCTTCCACCGAAGAAAGTGATTTAAAAACCTCAGCCACCTGGGGTTGGGTGAATCTCACTAATAATGAGATAAACTATGGCATTTTTAGCCATTATGACAATCTAATTGTCCAAGGGCGGTTATATCACGCTCCAACAGGAAATGGGTATGATCATTATACAATATCATTGAAAATTGATGGAATCGTCTATTCTCAGTATAATAATATTACAGAAGGTGGTGGTTATTTTACTATAAATAATTATTCTATTCCTGAAGATATGAATATCTACTCCTCACATATATTTGAAGTAAATGTATCAACCACTAATACTGTTGATTATTTGAATTATTTTACTATTTATCTAAATTCAACATCAGAATTTTATAATGTTGCAGTTGATACTAGCAAGCCTTATTTAACGGGAGAAAATATCGATATTTCAGGGGCTCTAAGATATGATAATAATTCAAACATCCTTAATGCAAATATTGATGCATCTTGGTACACTGATCTGGGGACGTTCGTGTCTTCTAGCATCCATTCTACAGGGATATCTGGAACATTACCAGGTGATATAAAAGTACCAATAAATCCATTGTCTCTAAATAACATGACATTAAATATAACCTATATTGGCAACCCCAATCTGGGAGGCTCTCATATTAATTTCTCAAAGATTTTAGTGTTTGAAGATGCTGTTTTCTATGATTTACCCCTAACGCCTGGAGATGCTGGATCAGTATATATCGTTTCAGGAAGAGTGCTGGCAAGTTCTTCCCCTAATTTTCCGATAGAAAATAGATACGTGAGGGTAATCTACAATAACGGGGAAGTTATTACTCCTCCCAATCAAACTCAATCAGACGGTTCATTTTCTATAACCTTTACTATTCCAAGTAGCCATAATGGATCATACAGTTATTATGTCGAATTAGTGAATTTTGCGGGAAAAACTATCGTTTCACTCAATAGGACCATAGCAATTACCCCTCTTTCCCCTGTAACGGGAGGTTTTATCGCTCAAGGGCTCCTATTTGCAGAATTTTTAATCATTTTCATTCCGATCATATCTGTCATAGGCGGGCTCTTCGTCTTATACGGTTATTATTTCTTAAAAAAGCAGAGAGACGAAGCACAAGTTGCTTCCATTCCTTTAGAAGGTAAGATTAAAAATCTTAAAATACTAAAAGATTCTGGAAGGTTGGAAGAATCTTTATCATATCTTTTTAACGCAATTTTTATTACTTTAGTTGCTGCAAAATTTGGAAGGAAAAAGAAGGAGTTCGAAACGATTAGAGATTTTGCAATCATTTCTGTAAAAGAGTTGAAAATGAAACCATCAATAATTTATCCGTTCATAACAAAAGTCGAAGAAATCATTTATTCAAAACCATTTGAGATAACGGATAAAGATTTTTATACTGTGGTAGATCTTTTCAGTCGTGTTTATTTTGAGCTAACCAATTATAATTTCATATTAAACTTTTAAAAAAAATAAAGATCATCGATCAATACAAATAAAAATTTGAAAAAAATATAAATAAAAATAAAAAAAAGGAAAAGGTAAAAAACTATGGCAAAAAAAATTAATGTTGGAAAAAAGAAGGTGAAACAAGAACCAGAATACAATGCAAAAGAAAGGTTTGAGAACGTGAAAATTTTGGTAAAGACCTCCCGTCCAAAAGAAGCTATTGCGTACATCTATCTCACCTACTGCGATCTTGTGAATAAAAAACATAAAAAACCTCGAGAGATTTATCAAACAATCAGAGAATATGCCATAACATGCGTTAATGAGTTAGAACAAAAACCCCAATCTGTCTATCCCTTCGTTTCAAAGATAGAATCCATTATCTATGGGGGTGTGGAGCCAACGCCTAAGGAGTTTGAAACAACAATTCAGATGTTTTCAACCTTGCATAAAGATATTACAGGAAAGTCTTTTTCATTTAGTTTATAACAATTTAAAATTAGAGCTGCAATAAAGAAATAAAAGGAGATAGGATGGTAAGTTTAGGAACAGGTAAAACATCGCAAAAGAGCGTTAATATTTCAAAAGGATTATTATTCGCGTTTTTTGGTTTCTATCTAGTTTATTTTGGAATTATCATAACCGATTTTATAGAAACTCTTAAACTACAAAATCCTGCGGTTTTACCGACATTTGTTTCTTATATTCCTTTTGTTTGCTATATCGGGGCTCTTTTTCTTGGAATCTTATTTATTTTTTTTATTAAAAACGTTACTTCTCAAAAATCAAGAGAATCAAAATCTCGTAAGGCAAAGGGGGGCTCAATTTATCGAAAAGCCCTATTCTTGATAATTTTTATTTTTGCATTTATTCCCTTATTATCTCCTGTTATTGACAATGGTGTTAACGATCATTATTTTTCTATTTATAATTCAGGATTCAATGGAGGATCGTCTTTCAAGGAAGCAATTGAGAATGAAGGGTATGAAGTGATGAGCGTTCAGTCAAGTCTTAGCGCGATTAACAGGGTAGACAAGTCCGTCGTATTGATTTTATTTGGAACTAACCAATTCTATGATCCCATCTTTGAAATTCCCTTTTTTATTGATTTTCTTGGAAATAAAGAACGCTCGAATTCTTTGCTACTTTGCCACGATCATGGCTCAACTTATTTATTATTATGGCAGATTTTCATTGCAAACATGTTTAATTTTGTTCAAAATAAATCCGAAATATTCCCAATGACAATAATGGCTGATGGAATTCTAAGAGACAATGATTCTTGCCTTAAAAATGATCTCGGGGAGGGAGATCCTTCTTTCCCGATCATTACAAGTTTTGATACCGGTCATGAAACCACTTTAGGAATTAGTAAAGTGCTCCTATCTGATGCAACAGCTGCCGCTGGTGGATCATTCCTGATAGAAACGGTTTTTGGATGGGACGTGATCGGACAATCCTCTCCGGATCATAGCTTTGTTGATAAAAATGGCAATAAAATGTATGATTACAACACAACCACTGGGAATTATGCGGATTCTATTGATTTATCATTTATCGCTCCTATACTTCAAGAGGTAGGATTCGAAGGTTTTGACAATCACAGCGAATTCTTACACTTTCCTCTTGGAAGTGCTGCATTTGCTCCTGTGGTCTTTTTAGCGAAAGAATTATCAAATTCGCGAATCTTCGTGTCTTCGGATGCCAGCCTGTTTTCAAATGACTTGATTAATAGACCTCAATATGATAATAAACAATTTGGACTTAATATTATTAAATGGCTGGCATATAATGGGATTGATAATCCCGAAGATTGGATTATTGTATTTGATGAAGCACATATTAGACCTGAATACTCAAGGGACATGACCTCCGCTGGAATATTTGGATTTATAATGCAATATATCATCCATTTATCAACCAATCCCATAACGGCTTGGATATACCCTTTACTCGCATTATATTCCTTGAGAAAATACCTCCCCAAAAAGGATGAAAATGCCGAGAAGAAAAAAATCAAAGAAGAAGAAGTCAAAGATGAAAAGGAAAAATTCAGAACCTCTTCATTTTTCGCTCAAAAAATTAATTGGTATAAGGATAAAAACCGATATGAAAAAGCATTGGTCTTACTTTATAGAAGGATGGAACGAAAGCTCAATGCTCAATTAGGAGGAAAGAATATTACCACGAAAAATGTTATTGATTTGGTTATAGCTAAGGAAAGTGGTGGAAAAGTGAATCGTCAGAAAATTAGACGGTTAACAAGACTCCTGGATAGAATGATAATTATAAAAACCGGAAAGAGTAAAGTCAAATCCCCTAAGGAATTTGATGATTTATTCTTAGAAATGTCTTGGGCAATGAAAAATATATAAATATTTTATTAAAAATTAAAAAAAGGAGTAAAAAATATGGCAGA
>DXJM01000313.1 GCA_019057355.1 Promethearchaeota archaeon
ATGTAAATTAATATTAGTATGAAAAAATTATTTCCTATTATTATCTTTTATTTTTAACAAAATTTAAAAGATATAATAAAGAAACACCCAATATATACAAAAAAGATATTATCGTGAAAAATAATGACAAGTGATATAGTAAATCGTGAATTTCGGCAATTTGGAGATAAAATCTACTACATGATGATCTTTTTCATCTTGAGTTTTATCATTCCTATCATTCCCTCAATAGTAATGCTTTATTTTTCAATTAGTATTCTTGGAGATACAAAAAGAGCGAATAGAGAACTTAATAAAAGCGAATTAGCTAATTTTCGATCTTATTTCATAAGTTCTTATGTTCTTACTTTTGTGGTCATGATAGTTCTCATAATTGTTGGAATTTTGCTCATTATCGCTCTTTTGCCACTTATGGAATCGCTTATGGTGCTTATAGAAACTGAAGTTGAGCCAACTCTCAGCCAAATACTTGAAATTTTTGATGAAATTTTACCATTACTAATAATTCTCGGATTAATAGTTATTATCTGCATGATAGTAGTATTTATTGCCAGCATATTACGATATTTGGCATGGGGGCAATTGAATGAATTCTTTATCAAAAATTCGGGGTTATTTCCCGAAGCAATTGCACAAGATGCTCAGAGAGGGGCAAAAAACTTGAAAATGGCGGGTTTATGCTTGATACTTGGATTTTTAGTCATAACTATTATAATAGGCCTAATATATGAAATAATGGGATATATAAAATTGGCAAAATTGAGAAATCTACCATATTCAACCGTAGAAACAGTTTCACAGCCTATAAAAGTACAAAGCATTAGAAATGGAGTTGGAGGGACCTTTTGCATGTATTGTGGAGCTAAAAAGGAAGAAGGTGCAATGTTTTGCGCTAACTGTGGACAGAAAGTCTAAAAAATTTTTAATCAATTTTTTTATTCACTGATTATTTGTAGTATTAAGATGAAGAAACATTTACAGTTGAAATTAGATAATATTATTTCCTCCCTTAAAGATCAAAAGGTCATCGTCGCGTTCTCTGGAGGCGTGGATAGTTCCTTACTAGCTTTCCTCTCTAAAAAATTTTCTAAAGAAACGTTCCTCATAACAGAGAAGTCCATTCTTTATTCCGAAGAAGAGATTGAGGAAGCCATGCAGTTTGCTAAGGAGCTTGACATACCACATTTGATTATCGAGAGAAATCCTTTAAGTGATGAATATTTTAGATCAAATCCTGAAGACAGGTGTTATATCTGTAAATCTGGTTTATACAGGACCATTCTTAAAATCAAAGAGGAAAAAAAGTATGATATTGTCATTGACGGCTCAAATCTTGATGATCTCAAGGATTATAGACCCGGTATGAAAGCTGTAAAAGAACTGAATGTTAGCACCCCTTACATTAAATATGAGATAAATAAGCAAGAGATTAGAGAACTTAGCAAATTCTATGACCTTAAAGTGCACTCCAAGCCTGCAATGGCGTGCTTTTCTTCTCGAATTCCTTATGGACAAGTGATTAACGATGAAAAAATAAACCGGATTAGAGATGGAGAAAAGTTTTTGAAACAAACCTTTCAATTGAAACAACTTAGAGTAAGACATCATGAGAACAATCTTGCTAGAATTGAATTACTTCCTGAGGACATTTCTAAAATTCTAATCAATGAGAATATGGAACTAATAAAAAAAAAATTTAAACAATTAGGATTTGCATACATTACTATTGATATTGAAGGATTTCGATCCGGCTCGATGAATGAACCATTGGATTTAATATCGTGAATTTCTAATATATTCAACGATATTTTTCCTTTTTTTTAATGCCTTAATTGCTGCTCTCTCAACATTCTTTTCCATATTTTTGATAGAATCTGGAGTTTTTTCGCCAATTTCTTGCTTGATTTTTGTATAAGCAGATTCTCTAAATCTTGGGAGCATTATTTTCTTTTCATCATCGATGATTATTGAGATTTCCATTGAATCATCAACCTGACCAATCTCCGAACATTCTATTTTTTGCTTTTTCAGATCTAATATGATATTATCTGAAATCATTGCGGAGCAATAAATCAAGAGTGAATCAAGGGAAACTCCCAAATAATCAACACCTACTTTTTCTAAAAGACCCAATACTTTAGGATTCACGAGTTTTCGGACTTTTTTTTCAAATATTATTGCCCCGCACTTGGCTTCATGGTTAATTTCATAAAGATCTCCTCTCAATCCTCCATTTGTTACATCACACATTGCCCGAATTTCCCCGAGATAATCTGCTTTTAATAGTACCTCACAAGCTTCGAGAAATTTAATGTTCATTGTCTCTTTTACTATTTCATGATTACCCGAATAAATAGCTGTAGTAGTTATTGTACCGCCCCCCGCACCTTCGGTCATCAAGATTTTATCTCCTGGTTGTATGTTTTTTCTCGCCAATAGTCTCTTAGTTGCAAGACCTATAGCACTGACCCCCCCAACAAAACGATTTCCAATCACCATGTCACCACCAATTCTCAACGTTGATCCCGCAGTTATTGGCACGCTTGTTAAGTCAGAAATGGTCGACACTCCCGCCATAAAATCAAATAATTTACCAACATCAGCATCATCTCCTAAATGAGCATCAACCATGATAGATATGGGTTTTGAACCTTTTACATACAAATCTCGTAAACAGGCACGAGTCACGTGAAATCCACATATGAAGGGAAAATCACTGAGACGCGAATGTATTCCCTCCATTTTGGATACGATGATTAGATCCTTTGCATTATAAGGGAGCCCATTGAAATCCCTAATATCCTCTAAGCGAACAGCTCCTGCATCATCTAATGAACTTGGAGGAAGAAATGCTTTTTTCTCGGTTTCTGATAATCCCGTAATTAATTTATGAACGAAGAAATCGCCTGCCCCACGGCACCCCACTCCTTGCTTTCCAACTGTCACGTCAGCTTTATTTATATCTAATAGTTCTTTTAAAAAATGGTCTGATATTGCATTTATACTACTCTTTTGACATTCTTCTAATATTGCTTTAGCATAATTTTGAGCTTCATCATCGTCAATTTCTTTATAGTCTTTATATGCTTGAATAAGTTTTTTCAGTATTTGTTGTTCAGAAAAACCTTTTTCCATTAACCTTCTTGTAAGTCCTTCTAAATCCAAGAAAAATCTCCCTTTTTTGAAATAGAATTATTTTTTTTTTTCTTAAATAAATTAGGATTCTATCGTTTAATAATAAGATACTAAATGCAAATTCAAGATCTCGCTTGCTAATAGCATTATTTAATTCTATATTTTTTAACGTGACGCACTTCCATATTCCTCCTCAAACTTGATCGCGTAAAAAGAGAAAAGAAGATGTAATCATTAGTCCTTCTCCTTTAAAACATGTCATGATATCACAAAATTACTAAGATTTTTTTTCTATAGCAATAGCTATTTAAATATAATGATTCATAATTTTGAAAGAAGGTTTAAAATTTTGATATAGGTGATGAATAAATTGAATGTTGTAATATATGGAGCAGGTGCGATTGGAGCAACTATCGGAGGATGGTTGAGTACCGTATATGAGGATGTATATCTCCTTTCAAGGGGAGAAAATGCTCGAATAATGAAAGAAAGAGGATTAATCCTTTATAAGGAAAAAAAAGAGAATATTAAAACCATTCCTGTTAATATTATTGAAGATTTGAATGAATTATCTTCTATCGACATGATCTTGATCGGCGTAAAAAATTATGACCTTGAAATAGTAGTAAAAAATATTGCATCAAAACTGGTAGGCGAACCGATTATTATAGGATTACAGAATGGTTTTGATAATAGGAGAATTCTCCCCCGATATTTCACAAAAGTTATTTATTCTGTCATAGTCATGGGGGCTTGGAGAGATGAACCTGGGATTTTTGGTTATAATGATAAAGGTCAAATTGTCCTTGGAGTTAAACAAGATACACTTCAATTAGAATTGGAAAAAGTTGCTGAATTCTTGAAAAAAGCACTAAATGTTAAAATAGTAAAAAACATCGAAGATGCTGCACATTCAAAACAAGTTTTAAATCTAGGGAATGCATTATTCACGCTTGTTAACATTAAGGAAGTTAAGGATACCGAAATTACAAAAATCAGAAAAATTTCTGCAGGGCTCTTAATGGAAGGGCTAAATCTAATTGAAACTGCGGGATATAATCCATTCACGCTTAAAGGATATCTCCCATGGTCCGTTGTTAAAGCAGCTCAAAATGCTCCTGATGAAATTGCTAATGAAGTTTTTAAAAATACGGTTGAAAAAACATGGAGAAATAGTATGGTCCAGGACATGATCTTGAGAAAAAAAGGGCAGTCCGAATTGGAATCCCTAAATGGATATATGCTAACCCTTGCCGAATCGATCGGGATTGAAACACCATATAATCGAACTATTTATGAGCTTTGTAAAGTACAATTTTCAAAAAAACCATTTCAGCCTTTAACCGTTGATGTGGTATGGGACAAGGTCCAAGAAAATCTATAAGCTTAAACCGAATTATTACTTCTTGAAATATTATTTTCATTATTATTCTTTCCTTCTAAAGTAATTGAGATATCTAAATATTAAATATCCCAAAATTCTTAACTAAATTTTATTAAATCGGTTTCATTAACATAAAAATAAAGAATCGGATCAATAGTTTTAGGAACGCGAAGTTTAAATTGAATGAATCGTACCTATTATTAGATAATTGATATTATTTCTGAAAAATATATTGGTACTTTTATATGCAAAAACCACTTTCTAAACTTTTACGAGATGCCGATCCAAAAGAAAAGAACCTTATCGTATGTTTATCGACATGTAACATGGACACTGAATTGATCGTGAAGAGAGTAGATGCCGGTCAAGCAGTCAAAAAAAGATTAGCCGATTTAGGGATAGTACCGGGGGTAAGGGTTATCAAGAAAAAATCCGCTCCTTTCAATGGTCCTATAGAAATTGAAGTAAGAGGGTCATCACTGGTGTTAGGAAGGGGTTTAGCTTCAAAAATAATTGTAGAATGTAATTATAGCTGTTTTTATTAATTATAGAATATGGTTTTTAGTTTAATGTATATATTCTTGAAGATCTAGCAGATTTGAGGGAATTTTAAAGCATTCTCAATGTTATTATATAATGTTTGGACTGAAAAGGGCTTATTCGTGAAATTAATAACACCCATAGAAAGGGCTTTTTCTTTAATAGTATTATCAGCACTTATGAATATAATTTTTAAAGATTTATCAATTTCAAGAATTTCTTTTGTTACTTGGAGTCCATCTTTTAATGGCATTCGATGGTCCATAATAATAACATCGGGTTTTTTACGAAATTTTCTAAATAATTCAATCGCTTCTTTTCCATTTTTTGCTGAAGTTAACACTTGATATCCCTTCATGCTAAGGGCTTTCTCATACAATATTCTTAGAGACATATCATCTTCAACAATAAATATATTAACTATAACTTAATCACCCCATTTTCTTTAAAAATGGAAATTTCTTCCATTTTTACAAATCCCTTAATTATTATGGTACCCTAATCAAATCTGCTCTTTTATTAATTTTTGCAGATATAAGAATAATAAGCATAAATGCATATTTAAGTGTATCGACAAAAATCGTTTTAGTTTATACCTTAACATTTTCTTTTAAAATTAATA
>DXJM01000314.1 GCA_019057355.1 Promethearchaeota archaeon
TATCAATAATTTTACTCTAAGAATATTTTCAAATCCAATGAAAACAATCGCAAATGAAGATAAAACAGATCCAATCATGGATTTAAAATATGAATTAAGATTTAGAAGTAATCAGGTAATCCATTCGGCCAAGATTATTAATCTTGATGGAAAAATATCATTAGATAAACCTATATCTCCCGAGGAGGGGAATATGGAATTAAAATGGACTGATGATATCAACAACTTAATTCTTATAAAATTGCATTTTGAACTGGTAGATGATAAGAATAATGCATATAATTTTGAATTATTTTTAAAAGAAATTAATGAAATTTTTTATAAATATCAAGATTTGAACGAGACATCTAAAAACCAGGGAAAGATAAATCATTTTCTCTTACCTCATATAATTGGTGTGAGAAATTTAATCTCACAACTTAATAATCCTTTAGATGTATCTTATAAAATAGAAGGAGAGAAAATTAAATTATTTGAATATAATGAAGGAGAACCTTTTAATTATTATCGAAATCAACAAGTTGATTTTGAGGAAGAGATATCAGTAAATATTTTAATTGATGATAAAAATTTAATCATGTTCTGGAATGATGAGGAAAAGAATTGGTATTTAGATCCAAAATTTATAGATAAAATACCTCCAAAAGGCATGATGGTCATTGATCCTAAATTGAACTTTAAAAATAAGCATGATAATATTCGTTCAATTTATTCAAAGAATAGTTTAGAAAGAATTAATTTAGACCCAAATTGTGAAGGAAATAAAGTAATCCGGAAAATCTTTTCTCAAGATGAAGATGATTCAATTGATACTGATCTTAGTTTAATGGATAAAAGTAACAATATAAACTCATTATTGGGAAGTAGATATGGAAGATTGAATTCTGAACAGAAAAAAATTATCGATGATATCCTTAAAAAGCTGATTATTGTTTTAAATGGTGAAGCTGGTACTGGAAAGACAGAAGTTGCTTCTTTAATTTCCCTAATTTATGCACTTAATGGAAAGAAAATCTTGATTTCTAGTGAGAAAAATGAAGCGATTAATAATCTCTATGAGAGAATTATTAACATTATGAATGAATCAGAAGAATTAAAAAAATTAATTAAAATTATTCGTTTTAAGGCTAAATCACACGTGATTTATGATAGACTTTTAAACCATTATGAAGCAAATAATCAGATTAACTTGATTAAAGTGAGAATTAAGAATAAATGTAAAGGATCTGATGATGATCTAAAGAAAGAATTTATGGAGACATTCTCTAAAAAAGATATTTTATCAAGGTTATTATTATTGACATTTGATATTATAATTTCTACAAATGGAAATATTAGTCAACTTAAAGCACTTTCAGAAAATAACCAACATAAATATGATTTAAATATAATAGAAGCAAGTAGTAGTGTTAATCTAAGTCAAGCCAGTATTGGAATCCACAATTCAAGTCAATGGTTATTTTTAAATGATAAAAATCAAGTTGAACCCTTTACTTATGATACATTTCTATTAAAACAACCATTAGTGTTTCCAGACAAGGAGGCAATACAAAGTGCAAAAAAATTTGATCCATCGGACCATAGCTTAAAAAAATCTAAAATTAATTGGGGCAATCTTGAATACAAGAAAAGTGTAGCTGATTTATTCAATGAATTCGGAGATAATTTTTATTTACAACATTATTATCTTAAAGAACAATATAGAACTCATCCAAAGCTATATAAATTTTTATGTGAGGTCTTCAGTAAAAAATATCATCCTTCGAATGATATCGAAATGCTTGATTCTCATCTAAACAAAATTGCAAATTTTTTTTCCACAGAAACACATCTAAAATATGAAGTATTGAAGACAGAAGAAATTATAACCCAGATGGGAAAAAAAATATCTGATTTGATTGAAAAAATTAGTTCGATTCAAATTGAATCTGATAATCCAATTACAATAGGTGTCGCATGCACAGACATTCAATCTGTAACCAAAGTTATTAAAGACTACCAAGAAGATAGAAAAGGTCACAGTAATCCTTTAATAAAAAATTATTATCAAGATGAAGGTAAAAGGTATAAAATTAAATTTTCTTCTATTGAGAATCATCAAGAGCATGAATATGATATTTTTATCTTAGGTATCATAAAATACAGGAGTAAGAAATTTAAAAAGCGTGTATATACAGCATTATCCAGAGCTCGTAGCTTTGCACTGATTTATGGACCTCAGGTTAAATCTTCTGGGACTCACATAACCCAAA
Source organism: Promethearchaeota archaeon (assembly GCA_019057355.1). GTDB lineage: Archaea > Asgardarchaeota > Lokiarchaeia > Sigyniarchaeales > SOKP01 > FT1-020. The sequence continues at coordinate 2,253 of DXJM01000314.1, forward strand.
ACATGATAATATTAAAAAAATTATATGATGGAGGTCGATAAAGTGGAAATTGATTCTGCATGGTATAAAGACGTTAATCTATATAATCTAACCGCTTCAGTAACATTAACAATATCTAAAGAAGAAGCTGAGATATATCACAAATTTTTACTTATTTGCAATTACCATAGAAAAATATCAGCTAAAACTGTTGAAGAAATCTACGGATTAGATGAAAAAATTGCCGAAAAAATTCTGAACATATTAGTTGATGAAATATATATTCTTGAAAAAGAATTCGATA
>DXJM01000315.1 GCA_019057355.1 Promethearchaeota archaeon
CTGATTTTTGCTTGTTTTGAACTTGGCGCCGTGCTCTTCGCTAGATATACAAAATTCGAAAAAAAAATGAGAAATTTGGAGGAGTTGGGATATTCTCTATTATTTTTTGGATTTTTCCTCATGTCTTTTTTCTTTATTATAAGTGATTACTATTCATCTGATGAGTTTAGTTCTCCTTTTTTAATTTGGAAAGTGGGTTCAATAAGATATATCTTTCTCAATTGTGGGTATTTTACCATGTTGATTGTTGGAGTCATATTTCTTTATTGTATTGAAAAAAAAAAAATTTATTTTTACAAAAAATATCTCTTTACCATGATATTTTCACTATTAGGAATCATTTTCACGTTTTTATTCATAATTGACATGAGATTCTCGCAACAAATGACTTACATACTCTGGTTTGTGTATTTAATTTTTTTATTGATATACTTGAAAGATTTCATAAAAAAAGTACAAAAAAACAGGCAAAAACTCATTATTGGGATCATAAAATATTTTCCAGGATTATTTTTCTGGTTATTTGGATTCATTCTAACAACGACAATTTTTTCCGAATTATTTGGATTTGAAGTTCGTCTTATAGGAATCTTTCTTCAAATAATTGGCTTGATTCTCTTATTTTTTTTTTTCATAAGACTTCCTCCATTTTCCGAATTTGATTGGTATGAAGCTATTGAAGAAATAATGGTAATGAATAATGCTGGTTTAGTCATTTTTGATAAAAAGACTCATGTAAAAAAAGAGGGACATAATGAGTTTTTAGTAGGAGGTGCTTTAAAACACGTGAAAATTATACTTGAAAATATCATGGAAAGTGGTACAGGAGGAATTTCGATTTTTGAAAAAAAAGGAAAAACAATAATCATTTACCAATCAAGGGAAATAACGGGTGTGATTTTTAGCTCCAAGAATTTGAGAATGTTACAGAAATTATTACAAAATTTTATAACAAGAATCGAATCAATCTATGCAAATATAATTCCTAAATGGACTGGAGAGTTATCCATTTTTGAACCTATTGAGTTCATATACAATGAAATGTTTAAGGACGAAAAATGAATGTATTATTAGCTTTAAATCATAAGAATTTATCTAAACCTCTCTTCTGAGTTATATCCTTATTCTTTTGTAGTAATAACTCCACAATTTCAATGATTTTAGAATTGAATCCTTTCAGGCTTGATAAATTTCCCCTATTGTAGATATCTATAATTGATTCATTGAGATTGTTAAGATTCAGACCAGCCCACATTAGAGTTTTATCTATTCTCCCTTTTATCGTATCGTGATAGTATTTATTCAATAATGATTCTGAAATTAAATAATTCCATTTTCTGTAATCTTTTGGGATCCAACGCTTCATTCTAAGGGGTAAGCTAAATTCCTTACAGTATCTTGAGATTTTAGAATTAATGTCTTTGAAATAATCATTCCAGCTAATTAATTTTCCTGCATAGAGATCCAATAATTTTTGAATAACATGAGAGTAGGTACTATTTCTCAATTTTCTGATAAAAAATTCTTTTTGATTATCTTGCAATGATACACCTGGAGAAAATAAAATAAAATCCGCCCCTGCTTTACTTGATTCTTGAATTACGGCTTTGATATTATCCACATCATCTTCTAAAAAAGGGATTATAGGCATAAAATTCACGCCTACTTGGATGGTGGGAGCCTCTCTCTTTATCAAGGATAGTGCTTCAAGGCCTTCAACGGGAGTGGAAGAACCAGGTTCTAATAATTTAGCAAGTTTTTCATTCATCGTAGTAATTGAAAACCCTATAGCACACCATGAAGAATGGGCAATTTTTTCAAATAATTCGATATCTCTCGTGATTTGATTTGATTTGATTTTGTGGAAATAGCAACAGGAAATTTATGATTTGCAAGCACTTGTAAAATTTTTTTTGAATTTTCCACTTTTTTTCAATCGGTTGATAGGCATCATTGACGCCACCCATCGCTACCACATCTGGTAATAACTTTCGAGCATTTTTAATTTTTTTCTCTAATTTCTCATAAATGTTCACCTTAATGAGCACTTCATTTTCAAAATCTTGAATATGTTGTAGGTAATATCGATCACTACGTGCATCGCAATGAATGCATACATGCTCACACCCCGAATACGGATTAATTGTATATCTACACCAAAACCACGAATCAATGTATTTAAACTTGTTCATGGAGGTCTTAAATTCTTTTTGGATATACTTCATGGTTTAAAGTTATTAGTCAATTTTAAAATTTAATTTTGACTGAAAAAAAAGAAAGGGAAAAAACGCTTGATTTATAAAATATAAAGGGTTTATTTTTTTACAAAGGTTGAAAAAATGGTTGTAGTATTCTTTTTGCATCACTAGAATTTTACATTAGCGTTTTTCCCATTTAAATACATGAAAATTTACACATATATTTATATCTAATAATTTTACATGAATGTCAAGATTATTAATTCGATGTACACATATATGCTAAAAAAATAAATCTTTCTTGATAGGGGAATAAAAAATTTTGATAAAATATAGATTTCAGTCCTAAAAAAACTGAAATATTATAAAAAAAGATTTCTAAATGTCAATTTTTCAATACATATCTTTATGAAGTTGAAGAAGAAATGATATGAGATTATTATATTCTATGAACCTATGAATGCTATTATCTCTTGCCATGTGCTTCATGAACATTTTAGGTATTATACAATTTTTTATTTTAAGAGTGCCATTTTTCATGCGAAGGAAAAAGTATAGTTATGAGACCCATTTCTTTTATAACGTTCATAAATATCAATCTCTAAAATTATAATGAGATAGTAGGGGAATAATGCTCTGTATATATTGTAATTCTAAGTCTACCATTCTTATTAAACACAATCGTGAATAGATAAAGATAAAAAAAATTCTTGGTTTTTAACTAAAAGAAACAATCAAAATCTTAGTTAAGGAGAAATAACGAAAAAAATAGAGTTTAAAAAAAAAACTGTATAAATTGAGTGAATTTTAGAATTAATATAATGAATCAAAAATTAAAAATCTTTGAACTAAGGACGACAAAATCCACATCTATGCCAACTCGAAATTTGTCGGAAAAAAAAGAGTGTTCAAGAATGATCAATTACATCAATTTTCCTATCGAAAATGGACAAAAAGAC
>DXJM01000316.1 GCA_019057355.1 Promethearchaeota archaeon
ACGTGTTTTAAGCCATTCAGGCATGACAAATCCAAAATAAAAGATTGTAACGCTAATAATGAGTATTATTCTATCTGTAAATTCTAAAAGATTTGAAGTCTCTATCGCATCAATGAAACCACCTATAGGAAGCAATATTAGAGCAATTAGGATTAGTATACCTTTTATGCGTATTAACCTTTTTTCTGATTTGATCGATTGAATTGCGAATGAAATTCCTACAATTTCTGTAATCATTATATAAATAAGAATGAAAAAAATGTAAAACCATGAATTTACTACTTTAATAGGTTCCCTTTTGATAATTATAATCTCAGGATCGATAAAAAGAAAATAAAAGCTCACAATATAAAAAATCGCTCCAAGGATAACTAATAATACCTGAAAATAAAGTTGAAACTTATTTAGAGTGAGATCAGTTATAGCTGTTATAAATAGTAAAAAACAAACTGGTAACAATCCACTTGCTATTATGTAATAAAATTGTCCTGTAAGACCTATGCTAGTGGGAAATAAGATGAGTATAAATATATTAATAACAGAACTCCACCAGATCATGCTCAATAACATCCAAGCCATTCCCATCAGCAGAAAGGTCCTCTGCTTTGTTTTGAAATATTTTAAACTTATGGTGAGCCCTATAACAATGTAAATTATAATGAGTATGAGACTAAAGATTGCACTAATAATATCAGCTTGATTAAGGGACATATTTATCTATCACTATAATTCTTTTTAACTTTATTTGAAATTTTAAAGGTTTTTTTTGTAAAAATATAAAATGTATTTCTTTGAATAAAAAATTATTTTTTGAAGAGTTTTTAAAGATTTTTTCAATGATTTCGATAATTTTTAATTTTCCTTCTTTGTTTAAATCTTTAATCACCTTTATTTTTTATTCCGACAATTTTTTATGATTGAGACTCGCTCGGAGAACTAATTTATGTAATGCTTTATGACGCATCTGAAGAGAGATTTCCAAGTTTAACACATTGGAAATGTAAGATGGTATTCAGAATACACGAGTTTTTGTCGATGAAGGGAAATTAAAAATTATCGTTTGTATATTATTTTGGAATTATTTATTATCAGTAATACGTATTTTAAGCCATTCAGGCATTATAAATCCAAAATAAAAGATTGTAACGCTAATAATGAGTATTATTCTATCTATAAATTCTAAAAATTCAAAAGACAATGTCGCATCAATGATACCACCTATAGGAAGCAGTATGAAGGCAATTAAGATTAATACACCTTTAACGCGTATTATCCTTTTTTCTGAGTTGATCGAATCAATTGCGAATGAAATTCCTACCACTTCTACGATGATAATGCTAAGAAGAGTGAAACTAGTGATAAAAGGGGAGTTTATTACTTTAATAGGCTCATCTTTTATTATAAGAATTCTTGGATTTGTGATGAGAAAATAAAAACTCACGAAATAATATATTACTCCAATCAAAATGACTAAAAATTGAAAATAATGTTGATACTTCTTTAAAGTAAGGTCAGTAAAAGCAGTCACGAAAAACAAAATACAAAAAGGACTTAATATTCCTGAAAAAATGAAATATGCTTCTGCTGATAATCCTATTCCTTCGGGATTTATAATGAGTAAAAAAACATTGATAACGGAACTCCACCAGAGCATGCTCAGTAATATCCACGCTAATCCCATGAGAAGAAAGGTTCTTTGCTTTATTTTAAAATATTTTAAACTTATTGTTGCTCCTATAACAATATAAATTATAATGAGAATGATACTAAAAATTACACTAATTATATTATGTTGTTCGAGGGACATTCTCTTTCAAATGTATTTATAGTTTTTAATTAACATTTACCTATCTACTATTTTTTAATAGATTTTATATATTTAATCTTTTCACCTAACTTTTTTTTTAAAAACTATTACCTTCTAACCAATGAATTAGCATGATGAATCTCAAATGAAGTGATGTGATAGTTCAAGGTTAAACCTTAAATGCAACCATTTGATTAAATTATATTATAAACTATATAATAAAATAGATAGATTCGAAATCATGGTTAATATTATTCAAATTAGTGATATGCACTACGGTTCTGAATTTAGCGATGAATATTTCAATAATATTATTCAATATATAAAAAAAAATCATCCCGATGCCGTCGTGCTTTCAGGAGATATTGTCCATAAGGGTAGATATGGACAATATCAAAACTTTATTCCTTATCTTGAAAAATTAAAGGAAGCATCACCAAATTTTTTAGTCATTCCAGGAAATCATGATGCTAAAAATAACGGACTTGTCTTTTTTGAAAAATTTGTGGGACCGAGACGATCTAAGTTGACTCTTGATAACAAAAATACGATTATTGTTGGAGTCTGTAGTGCTAAAGATGATATAAGCCAGGGTGAAATTGGAGATGAGCAACTGGATTGGATTGGTCGTCAATTTCTTAGTTGTTCGCTAGAAAATCGCATTATTGCACTGCACCATCATGCGATTGCCGTTCCTTATAGTGGAAGAAAACAAGCAACCTTGGTGGACGCGGGAGAGCTTATCGAATTAACACAATTATTTGAAATTGATCTGGTCATAATGGGGCACAAGCACATCCCTCATGCTTACGTGATAGGACCAACAACTTTTCTCTATTGTGGAACAACAACGTCGAATAAGGTTAGGGCTGATGAAAGTCCAAGCTTCAACCATATAATTCTAGAGAAAGGTGATCTTGAGGTTCAAATGGTAAATTCAGTGAACCTGCTCCCATCACTTTTACTAGAGAGAAAAGAAGGACGTACTAGATTCGTCCGCCCGAGGAGAACACGCCTCGAACATCTATTAAAATCAGATGTGTGGGATGATTAGTATAATTTATATAGATGTTTTTTCTTATTATTGATAATACTATTAATAATATTGCTGATAATAATTACATGAATTAATAAAAAAAATGACGAAACCTGAAACCCCCCTCTTGACAGTTGATGCTTTGATCCTTTATGATAAAGGAACAAAGTTAGTGTTCATCCGTCGCAAAAATCCTCCATTTCAAGGACATTTGGCTCTTCCCGGAGGCTTTGTAGATATTGGTGAAACGGTAGAAGAAGCTTGCGTGAGAGAAGCTGAAGAAGAAACAAGCCTGAAAGTTAAAATTAAAAAATTGGTAGGTATTTTTTCTAGACCTGATAGAGATCCTCGAGGACATACTGTTACTATTGCTTATTTATGCGAACCCTCTCCAAAAAGTCAAAAACCAAAAGCAAAAACGGATGCGGAAAGTATCGAGATAATATCATTATCAGATATTTCCAAACTAGATATAGCATTTGATCATTTCGATATCATCAAGTCTTCGGGAATTTTAAAATAATTTTAAGAGATATACCCGAGCCTACTAAAAGCATCAAATTTGTTTTCGACTCAATTCATCATCCGATATACATCAATGTAAAATAGCATGGATGATTTGTTTTCAGATAGGAACCCTAATTCTCAAAAATTGATCGATAACATGAACAACAAGGTATTCCACACTTGATTTTATTTAAATACCTGATTGGAAAATCTCGTGATTCGTTAACCAAGTCTAAAAGACTTGCTTTTAAAGCCTTGTTTTCCATTTCCTTGTTATAAAAGAACTTAGCCAAGTAACTTTCGTGATTTTTTCTGTTGCAAATTGGACATCGTTCAAATTTGAGAAAAAATTTCACAAATGCTTGATCTTCAAGAGGAGAGATAATCTTGAATTTCTCGATTTCGCATTCAGGATCGATATTTTTAATGAGATTTTTATAAATTTTCTTTTTTTCTCTTAACTTGTTGAAATTATGGGAAACAACAAAATATTTAGGATATAAATGATAACTTTCGATGAGGTTTTCAAGATCATCATCAAATACTTCCTGAACCTTTAGCTCAGGAGTCGTACCAATCAAGATGATGGGAATATTTTCTCCAAGGGTTTTTCGAAAAAGCGTAATCCAATACGGTAATTCGCCAAATGAAGAAAATCTCGAAAAATCAAAAAATAAAAAGCACCCTTTTGCTCCCTTACAAAATTGAGGGTACATGAAACCAAAAATATCCTTTGCGGGATTTAAATCCCACATGATCAATTTATATGAATCCTTATCATTTACAATGCATTCAAGTGATTTGAAGGAGACCCCTATTTCCTCCTCAACCAAGGTAGTTCGATTTAGAAATGCGTTTTTTTCAAAACTCCCTTCACCACCAATTACTATCTTAATCTTAAATGTTTTTGCGATAATTATCACCTGAAATGTTATAATTTCGAAAAAGGATCAAATTACTAGATAAACTTCCACTAAAAAAACGTTTGCGTTTTATTTTATAGTTCGTGATACACTCTCTTATTTTATTTCATATAAATTTTTATAAGAATCTTTCAAAAATAAATAAAATCCCTCATCATTTTTACGAGGAACTTTGATTGTCTCAAATCCCATTAAACGTGCTTTATTTACCAACTCTTCTCTATCTTCAATAACTAAACACGAATGCGTCAAAATATCTTTGGCATGATTATCATCATCTGTAATGAATACTTCAAAACTGACATTATCTTTTTCATATTTTACAATCTTTTGTTCTTTCTTCAAATTAAAAAATTGTTCCATCAAGTCTGATGAAACCATGAAGGATCGTGTCTTCTCACATCCTAATAAGTTCATAAAAAACTTATCGCTCTCTTTCTCTGAATTATTTGCTATTGCAAGATGCTCAAGCTGCATTATTGGTATATCTCAGGGCTAAGTTTTGATCCTTAGAAAAATAACGGATCAATAATAGTGCAAAAGAATTAATTTTTTTTAAGTCTTTCATTAAGTATCCGTATGAAAGTTGAAGACCCATTGAAGGAGATTAAGGAAGCCCATGAAAAACACTATCCTAATTTGTATTCCATAAAGGATCAAGTCATAGTGAAAGCACGGGGCGCATTGATTTATGATGCTCAAGGAAATGAATATCTTGATTGTGTTGCGGGTCATGGTGTCATGAATATAGGGCATAATCATCCAAGAGTTATTGAAGCAATTAAAAAACAACTTGAAAACGTGATAATGGTACCTCCATCATATCCCATAGAGTCGCGAGCAAGTTTACTCAAGAAATTGGCGGAAATTACTCCAAAATCCTTAACGCAATCCTTCTTATCCAATAGTGGAACAGAAGCAATAGAAGCTGCCATAAAATTGGCAAGCGTGTACAACAGGAATATAAAAAAACCCGAGATTATTGCCTTTAAAAGAAGTTTTCACGGAAGGTCACTTGGATCATTATCAATGACATTCAATGTCAAATATCGAGAGCCCTTTTTATCATGGATAAGTCCAAATGTTAAATTTGCCTCGTACGGAAGTATTGATTCAGTAAAAGATTTGATCAATGAGAATACCGTAGCTATTATCACTGAATTAGTTCAAGGAGAAGGGGGTGTTTATCCCGTTCCTGACGTGTTTCCAAAAGAGCTGAGGGAAGTGTGTGATCAAAAAAGCATATTACTCATAGATGATGAAATTCAAACGGGATTTGGACGTACAGGTAAGATGTTCGCCTGTGAACATTATGGATTAGAACCTGATATTATGTGCATGGCAAAAGGGATTGCTGGAGGGCTTCCAATGGGCGCAACAGTGGCGTCTGAAGATCTATGGAATAAGCTTAAAACGGGTGAACATTATTCAACCTTTGGTGGCAATCCTCTTGTATGTGCGGCAGCAAGTGAAACTATCGATATAATAAGAGATGAAAATTTAGTACAAAATGCTGAAAAACAAGGAAAAGATTTGATCGCTCACTTCAATAATATGGCTGAAAATAATGGCAACATAAGGGGTGTTCGAGGAAAAGGATTGATGATTGGGATAGATTATCGAAAACCTGTAAAAGAAAGGATTGATGAGGCTGTAAAGAAAGGTGTGCTATTTTTAAATGCGGGCTTAACAGTTATTCGCTTACTACCCCCATTAATTATCAATGATGATCAGGTGAAAAGAATTAAAGAGGTCATGGAAGAAATCTCTTATTAAGTTCTAGAGCCATGATCATGATATCAACTCCAACTTACCTCTGGTTAGAATTTCTATAATATCTTTTAAATTGCAGTAAACCTCAATGAATAGGAGAATTTTACATAAATGATGATTTTTTATAGATGATAAGAAGCTTAATATGTACAAAATATATATTATTTTAAATAACGTAGCATAATTAGTGAATGAATGACTATTGTAAATGAAAAAATTTTCTTGGATAAATTGTATGAAGTGGTATATAAACTCTCAAGCATAGCAAAATCTCAAACCTATCGCTTTAAATCGAAATGGGATGCCTATTTTAGCACCTTCAACGAGCCTCATTTAGTCCGGCCAATTGTATTGGAAAAAAATCAATTTCTAGCAAATATTGAGTATAGGATTAATACATTGAAGAATGTAGAACAATCTTTGATAGATGGGTTTTATACTATAAAAACCCTATTACAAACATTATATGGCGTGTATTTTAATGATTCTGATCTATTTAAAAGAGATTTTTCTGAAGACGATCAGATCACGCTAAAATATTTAACTGCTAAGGAAATATTAGGAAATTTAATCCAGTATAATCGTTTGGATCATAAAACTATCCCTCTAAAATACAACGTAATCGCACGAAATTACGTGATGATGAAACTTGGAGATGTAAATGCTACAGAAATCCTAAATAATTTAAGGAAATTAAACATAAATTCAGTCAGTTTGGAAGGGTTACACCACATAATGGGTGAAATTGAGAGAGATGGAATAGTTTCTATTGTTAAAAGGGACGATGATATAATTTATAAAATCAAAAAAGAATTAGAATTGAGTAAAAAAGGTAAAATCACCTACTTAAATACTATAGAAGCGTTGGTTTCATGGCCAACGCAATTTTGGAGATCCATGTATAATATTAGAGAACTTAACGTGACTGTTACCGGATGTGCAAATGAAGATTTCCTTCAAAAAGTACTTTCAAAATCTGCCACTCAAGGATTTACTCCTGCTCATTATGTATTCAAGAATCTTATTATTTATTACCAAAAAGTTAGAGATGAGAATTAGACAGCATACAATTTTACTGAAAATCCTTGGTTTTTTTTATGGGAATCTCGAATTCTTCCAATAATGCGAGCAAGTAGTGCTTATCTTGACTATTTATCCCTTTCCAATCAACAATAAAATAATCTACTTTCTCTATTGTATTATCAATCATTAATTTGACCATTTCATTGCTCAAATTTTTTATGTAGTATTTGGGGCAGATAAAAGAGATTGCCATATTTTTTTGATCAATTAACTTTCTAAATTGAGGGGCATAATGAGTTCCACCGAAGCCAATTCCTACATCTACTTGCAGGTTCTTCTTTAATTTAAGGTATTCCCCCATGGTTTCCATGATTGCCATTGCAACAAGCCTTCCAGCATTTTTAATGGACCATTCTTTTTCACTACTTCCTAATTCCATGAATAATAACGGTTTTTTCAGTATTGTTGGTCCATGATGTGTTACCTCTATATCTAAAGAATATTCTGAAAATTCTGCATTTACTGGAAGAGACAATTGTTTTTTTAACGAAAGGAATCCTGCTCTAAGTAAAAAAGCACTTGCTTTTGATAATTGCTTCTGTTCCCCTCCAAGAACTGTCTCTGAAGACCAATTACCCGTTACATGTGTTAAAAATGCCTTTCTTGCAGTTTCAGATTTATGCCGGCTAGCAAAAAGTAAAAAATCTGGATCAATACAAGAATCCGGCAATTTGAGGTCATCTAAGAAAATTAAAGGAGAATCAGTCAATCCAAGATAAATTTGAGCGTTTTTAAAATATTTTAATCTTTCAGTTGATGAAATAATCTCTCTAAGTTTTAATAAGTGATGGTCCTGCCATTTATAGGGCTCTTCCGAAAAGCGATAAATCTCTGATGTGATCAGGTTTTCTCGGATATTCATGGAAGCTAAATCCTCTTTTGAAGTTACTATCAAAAACTGGGTAATCACTAATCCCTCTCAATTTTCTTTGTTTTGAATTGGATGGTCGAGGTACTATTCATTAAAATAGTAAAAGATATATTTTTATTATGAATAATTTTGTTTATAAAATAATATGGTATTAAATGATGAAATCATTGGTTATATATTATTCTTTATTAGGACATAACAAGGAAATTGCAGAGAACATCTCTAAGGATATGAAGTATGATATATTAGAATTTGCACCAGGAACAATGTTGAGATGTTTTCAATTCTTCTTGAGACATAAAAAGTTAAGAAAGCTAGCAGGAAAGGTTGACCTCTCTCAATATAGTTCCTTGATAGCATGTGGTCCGATATGGGGCGCAAAACCCGCCCCAGCAATCAAAATATTGTTAGAAACGGTTGATCTCAATGATAAATCTGTAAAATGTATTTTTACCTATACGCAGGATCATGGAGAAACTGAAAAATTCCTCCACGATTTAATGAAAAAAAAAGGTGTTGATTCATTGGATATTCAATTTAGAAATTTACATTCCTGCTAATTTCCTGATATGTTTTACTCCTTCAGCAGCATCTGTAGCAAAATCATCTGCGCCCATTTCTCGGGCATTATCCTTGTTTAAAGCAGCCCCACCCACGATCAATTTTATCTTATCTCTTAAATTTTCTTTTATTAGTCGCTCATGAACAATTTTTATTTGTTCTACAGTTACTGTGAGAAGGGTACTCAAGGCTAAAATACCTGCTCCAGTTTCTTTTACTTTCTCGATAATGGCATCTGCGGGCACGTCCATCCCTAAATCATGGATCTCAAATCCTGAACTCAATAATAATGAACCTAAAATATTCTTTCCAATATCGTGATTGTCCCCTTTTACTGTTGCGAGAATAATTTTTTTCGGATGTCCTAAATTACCAGTGGATATCAAAGCAGGTTGTAAGATTTTGAATGCTTTTTTCATAGTCTCTCCCGCAAGCACTAATTCTGTGAGATAATATTCCTTTTCTTCATATAATCTCCCTACTTCGTCCATCCCACTAGTTAGAGCATTCAATACTTCAAATGGATCAAGCTTATCCTGTCCAAGCGCTTCTCTGACGGCATCTTGGATTAAATCCTCTTCTAGTTCAACAACTAACTCCGTAAGTTTTTTTAAGTCCATAAAAAATCATCCTTTCTTTTAGCAAGTTAAAAGAGAGCTATAATAAATATTATTTCCTTTTTTATAAATGAATTTATTAAGATCTTGGTAATTTACGTGGATGTATAAAAGAAAAAATTCTTCTTTTCTCAAAATATCTAATTAATAGTTATTAATGCTCTTCAATAAAAGATTTTAATTTCGTTGAATTAAGAAAAGGAGAAAGAGGTGTCCCGGAAATAATGGATTAAATTTAGTTACTTACCATTTTTCCAAAATTAATAGGAAATTTTAGGGGATATATTATATATTAAATTTCGCGAGAAACCTCTATAAAGAAGATTACCTTCTTCTTAACATTAAAAAATCACGTTTTATATATAAATCTATCCATAGATACTTGTTTTAATTAATCATTTTGAATAGAAAAATAAGGATTTTCACGGCCTGATCCTTGAATACTTTAAAATTCAGTATTATTTCACTTTTATATTCATTCAAAAAGCAAAAAATCTCTCAATATTTCATCAAAAGAAATATTCCCTACTTTTCGAGTCAATTTCAACAAAATTATCTTTTGATGCAATCAAAACATGCAAAAGGAATAATAATTCTCTCGTGTTTTATAACGTGTAAATAGAATGATGAGGATAAACCTTGTTTGATGATGAAGATTCTGATGATGGTTTTCTAGAAAAAGCTTTGGATAAAAACTACCTGAAGATTGATAAAATCAAGCTTTTATCAAGATTGGAAAATGAAAAAATTATCCTATTTACACATGATCTGGTAAAAGACTATGAAATCGGAGATTTTGTGGTTCGAGCAGTTGACCACGTTTCTTTAGAGATAAAAGAAGGGTCATTCGTCGTGATACAAGGTCCTTCGGGGGCAGGAAAAACAACACTTTTAAATCTTTTGAGTGGATTAGATTCTCCAACAAAAGGAATCATCTTCAATTCGAGGGTAGAAATTTCAAACATGAAAGAAGAATCTCTTGCTACCTTTCGTTTGATTAATTCGGGATTTATCTTTCAGAATTATAATCTAATTAGTACCTTAACGGCAGAAGAAAATGTAATGTTTCCGTTGCATGTTGCAGGAGTAGCTTTTAAAAAACAGAGAGAGCGTGCGGTAGATCTCCTAATAAAATTGGGATTAGCTGATCGCAGGGAACACTTGTCTTTTCAATTATCTGCAGGAGAACAGCAGAGAGTTGCTATTGCACGAGCCTTGGCAAACGACCCCCCTATCATTTTTGGTGATGAAATTACCGCAAATTTGGATGCCAAAACAAGTGATTTTATCCAAGAAATGTTCAAACAACTGAAAACTGATAAAAAAACAATCGTTTTAGTAACCCATGACCAAAAACTAATTGATTTAGCCGATATAGTAATTTCTTTTGATGATGGAAAAATTATCGAACAATATCATAAATGAAATATATATGATGAACGAGCAGGACGTAGAATCATGAATTTCAATTTTGCCCTCAAAAATTTCTATAGGAGTAGACACACCCATGGACCACTTTTAATGGTCATCGTTTTAATCATGTCTTTTAGTATTTTCTATATTAATTTTATGAATGGCATTAGATTTGGGCGATTATTTCAAGGGATGTCAATCAATCACCCGTTTTTTTCCGGTAGCGTTGGTTTTATCTATTCAGAATTTTATACTCTTCTCCTTTTTATGGTTCTAATTTTAGCCGTTGTATTGGTCTCGGTTAGCACGATGAGCTGCATATTGTTTAAAAAGCGTAATATTGCAATAATGAGAGCAATTGGGACTCTACCAGGAAATGTACATGGCTTTTACCTGCTTGAGGTTATTATTGTTTTTTTAGTTGGATTTATTACGGGATTATTCTTTGGTATAATATCATTTTTACTATATTCACTGATTAGTTCTTCATTAGGGTTCAAGATATTTTTTGATATTGATATATTTTATACTTTAATTTTATTTTTGAGCTGTTTAATAGCGACGATTATGATTCCAAGTTTATTCCTGATGAAACTTGGTAAAAAAAATATTACTCACTCATTTTCAAAAGGAATTCCACTTGATTATGATGCTTCATTTAAAGTCAAATACATTCCTAAATTCTTCTCAAGAATTAGTTATAATTTAAAAATAGCGGTTTCCAACACAATCCGCAGAAAAGGAGATTTTAACAGGTACTTGATCGTTTTATCAATAACTTATTCTATAATTTTTACAATTTTCTTAGGGGCTTTTGTTCTAAGTAATTCTTCACGGGCTTGGATTCATGCATCGCAAGGTGAAAATGTCGTTGCGATAGGGCATCAAGATACTCTGGCTTATTATTCCTTGATGTACGAAATGTTTTCCAATCCAAACATTATTGTTGAAAGTAATGATATTAATTTTTCCAGCTCCGATTATTTAATCAATCGTAGTAACATTGAGGATATTTACAGTCTTACAGGTGTTCAAAAAATAGATGAACGGCTCATTCATTTTGTTGAAGTGGAAGAAAGAAAGGGATATATTATCGATGAATACAGAGAGATTGGTCAGAATCGATCTGGAACGTTTCCTGTAATTGGTGTCAATTCAAGCCATTTACTTCAAGATTTTGTAATGGCAGGAGAATTTTTTACCGATGATGGTTCAACCGCAGATATTGTTGTTGGTGATGGTTTGGCTTTTAGCTTTTTTGATTCTGTATTCGATCAAAAAGTTCAATTCACAGCGTTAAATTATACCCCAGAGATTTCAGGATACGTGATCGATAGCTTTTATAATGGCTTTGCAATCTACATGAGGCTGGATATTTTTCAAACTAAATTAAATTTAACCGGCGAAATTAACTTAATCTTGCTTAAATTAGAATCAGGGATGTATGATATAATTAAAAGTGATATTGATGCTATTATCAATAATTTGGGATCCAAATTTAGCTTTATCTTGTTAGATACTGTTTTTAACGTAAATTTAAGGTATCTATCCTTGGCTTCTCTATATCCGTTGTATTTAATCATTATATTGACCCTGATTGGAATGTTTTCATTCTATAATTATCAAAAAGGGGGATTGTATGAAAAAGCAAAGGATTTCTCAATAATGAAAGCAATTGGAGCTAAAAAAACTTCAATTAAAAAAATTATCTTCTCAGAAGGTATTTTCGTGATCGTTCCTTCAATGATGCTTAGTTTATCAGTTGGCATGTTATTAAACGCACTGATATTATTTGAGCACGTGGTTCTACCGCCTTTATACGTACCTCTAATTATCATTTTTCTTTTAAGTGTTTCTGTCTTGGCACTAAATTATCTAAGCATGCTTCCTCTCGCAAAAAAAATCAGTCAATTTTCAATTAAGAATTTTGAAATTTATTAGAATTGATCCTTTATTACAAATCAAATTAGCTTTGTTAACATTTTAATTAGTAGCATTGCTTTATTATTTTAAGGAATAAATATATTTTTACAAGGTAATTCTCAACATGGCGAACGAGTCGCAAGGTAAAATAGAAGAATTAGAAAAAGAAATTCAAGATCTTTATGGGGATCTTGAGAATTTACAAGACGAAATCTTAAAAAAAGACGCAATCATATTGGAACTGACTCAATCACAAGGATCAAAAAAAGGAACATCTAGTGCAATGAAAAAGCACGTCGCGATAGAACTCGAGGAAAAAGATAAGGAAATTAGGGATTTGAAAAATAAAATGGGATATCTTAGAAAAGAAAAAATTGATCTAGAAAGAGAATTAAAAAAATTCACCGAAATAAGAACCTCTACCGTAATACCAATTGAGGAAAAAAAAACACCACTCAAATCCTTGGTAGATGACCTGCAAGGACAATTGAAAAAATTACGGATAGAAAATTCTCTATTAAAAAAACAACTAGATACTGGAATTTCTCCCGAAACTGAAAAAACACTAGAATTAAAAGAAGAAGAAATCAACATGTTAAAAAAAAAGATTTCGGATTTAACTAACAAGTCAATTTCTCAAACAGGACAGCCTCAAAATAAAAAAATAACAACAATTTCTAGTGATTTGAGCTCAGAACTTCAAAATAAATTAAATAGAGCGAAATTAGAAATTGAATCGCTAAAAAAGCAACTAAAACAAAAACACGGCGGGGATGATAAAGAAGAGGTAAAAACCTTAAAACTCAAAATCGAAGAATTGCAATATCAATTAGCACTCAAGGAAAAATCTGAGATGCAATCACCATCATCATCAAGTCCTTTTTCCGGTCTGAGTACCGAACTCCAAGAAAAGCTAAATACAGCTCGAATTCAAATAAAATCTCTTCAAGATCAATTAAAAAATTATGAACAAGGGGGAAGCTCGAATAAAAAGGAGCCCTTTATCACTCAACAGCAGGGAATGAGCGAGAATTTAACAAAATTAAAAGAGAATGTTGCCCAACTCACTAAAAAGGTTAAGGAACAGGAACATATATTATCTGTTAAAGAAGAAAGAATCATCTCATTAACTGAAAAACTTAAAATATCCCCCGCCAGCGTTAAATCAAAAACCTTGGAGAATGATACCCCCCTTGCCCTTAGAGTTAGGGAATTGTCTAAAATGGTTGAAGAACTAAAAAAAAATAACATTCAACAAAGGATTGAGATTTCCGAATTACGAAGAAAATGAATGAAAGAAGAAAGTCTGATGGACGTCATAATTTTAGGGTCGAGCGGGGCAATTCCTGTTAAAGAACGAAACTTGCCGTCTTTTGCAATTAGGTTGGAATCCACCCAAGAATTATTTATTTTTGATTGCGGGGAAGATATTCAACGTAGATTTATCGAAGCAGGATTAAAACTCAATAAACCTCTTAAAATATTTATTACCCATTTTCATGGCGATCACGTTAATGGACTTCCAGGATTGTTATTTCGCTTTAATTTAATAGAAAGGACAGCACCTTTAATGATATTTGGACCAAGAAATATATTTTTTTACTTGTATTTTCACCGTAAAATCGTGGGACTTAAAGCATCCTATCCCATAACGATAGTTGAGATTGATAGTGAACATAATAAATTAGTTTTCTTCGAAGGCTTGGATTCGGATAAAGCAATTAAGGAAGAATGCATGGAAAAAAACCTCATCCTTGAAACTAAGAACTATTTTGTTAAGTATGCCCCTGTCGAACACTCCATTCTTTCATATGGGTATTCTCTTGTTGAGAAACCACGGAATGGGAAGTTCAATCCAGAAATTGCTCTAAAGATTGGAATTCCAAAAGGAAGGTTGTGGAAAAAATTACAGGATGGTCTCGAGGTCGAATATAATGGTACCATAATTAATCCCGAAAAAGAAGGAATAGTAGGACCAAAAAGACCTGGTAGAAAAGTCACATACTCCGGAGATACAATGCCCTGTGACTCCTTGATACGCCTTGGATGGGATTCAGATCTTTTAATACATGAAGCCACCTACTCGAAAAAATTAAGTTCAATGGCAATAGAAAAAAAGCATTCCACGTCCATCGATGCTGCAAATGATGCGCTTAAGATGAGAGCTAAACAATTAGTCCTCACTCACCTATCCTCACGATATCAGCACGATGCATCAGAATTATTAAATGAAGCACGAGAAATCTTTCCAAACACGATTTTGGGCGAGGATCTCCTTAAGATCACCCTAAAATAATCTTTTAAAAATACTGAACGGTTTCTAAAAATA
>DXJM01000317.1 GCA_019057355.1 Promethearchaeota archaeon
AGATGAAAGTACACTTGATATAAATTATATACCTGACAAATTACCCTATAGAGAAAAAGAGTTATCATTATTATCGCAACTATTTTTAATTCTTCTAACAAAACCTAATTCTATATCAAGAAAAATTTTAATCACGGGTAGGACGGGAATAGGAAAAACAGTTACTATTAAATTGTTTGGGATGCTTTTAGAGGCAGCGGGAATCAAGAGGGATATTTCAATAAAAGTTATTCATATTAATTGCAGAAAGGAGCGAACAAATTATAAGATTTTAATTAAAATTATTAGAACACTCAATCCGAACTTTCCTAAAAGGGGTTATTCCCTCCAAGATTTAACAGAAATAATGAATGACCTTTTAAATCAATATAACATGCATTTACTAGTAGTGTTAGATGAATTATGTTACCTAATAAATAATGGAGGGGATTTAGTCTATTCATTAACAAGATTGAATGATGATTCATTAAAAAGTTCGCAAAGATTATCCATTATCGGAATTGTAAGGGATATTACTTGTTTAAACAATCTTGACGTGAGTACTCTAAGCACCTTGCAAAGAAACATAATTAAATTTAGTTTATATACCAAAAGTCAAATATTTGATATAATTAAATATAGAGCCGAATTAAGTTTGAAGGAGAATGTTATATCAGACGATTTAATAGAAGAAATTTCGGGAATCGTCTTAAATAATGGAGATATTCGGTTTGGATTAAATGTTTTATGGAAATCCGCAAAAATTGCAGAATTTCAACACTTAAAATACATTACACCAGATTGTATAAGGACGGCAAGTCAGGATTTAATACCTTTTTCAACTCAAGATGTTTTGAAATATATGAAAATTCACAAATTGCTTTTATTATTAGCAATAGTCACTTCTTTAAAAAAAGAAAGATCGTGTCAAATTTATATATCTGATGCTGTGAAGTATTACAAGATTTTTTGTGAAAATTATTTAATCGAGGAGAGATCTTATTCACAATTATGGATCTATTTACAGGAGTTAAAAAAAGAAAAAATAATATCTATGCAAATCTTGAGTCAAAAGATTCGAGGTAGAAAAGGAGTTCTTGAAATTCCTGAAATTCCTTTAAATAAATTAGAGAAAGCACTAAATTCTATTTTACAATCGAAAGGAGTATCATCATGATGATCGGAATGGAAAATCAAGATATCATAGAAAAAATACTCGGATCTAAAGCACGTATTAAAATATTAAAATTATTGGCAATAAACGAGGAGTTATCCATATCTTCCATTATTTCAATGTCGCACTTGAATCATTCAAATGTTACAAAACATCTGAACATATTAAAAGAAGTTAATTTGGTTCAAGAAAAGAATTTTGGTAGGATTAGGATATTTAGATATAAAAATGAAAATATTCGTGCAAGAAGTCTAAAAAATTTCATTGAGATCTGGGAAAGAAGGCTATAATGGTGAGAGAAAAAAAACCATAATATTATCGGTTTTTTTAAATATTTCATTTAAAAAAAATATCATGTGGAATAACGAAATAAATACAATAAAGATAAGCTTGATATTATTTCATTACAATTTCTTTTTTAGGAAATATTTTACCCTATTTTTAGTTTTTATTTCATTTTTGATCATGTTCTTTTATCTTTATAAAGACATTACAACAAGAAAAATTGAAAACAAATTTTTTCTTTCCTTTTATTTGATTATTATCACATTAAATTTTGTTGAATATTTATCCTATAAATCTATCATGTTTATAATAATCAAGCTATGGAGCTCTATCCTGATTTTTATTATTTCTATCATATTTTTTTACTTGAAAATTATTGGAGGGAGTGATGGAAAATTATGTATTTTAATATTCCTTGCTCTCCCGATTAATATTCTAACTTTATCGAGAATATTGTTGTTCTATACAATATTTTTAACCTTTTATATAATACTTCTCCTCGGTAATTTTCTTATAAATACCTTTTCTTCAAAAAAAGAAGCATTTAGCTTGCTTTTTAATTTTTATATAAAAGCTTCATGGTCTAAAAAGATAGATATTATAACCTCTCATAGACTTGTCAACTTTTTAGATCTTGAAAAAAGAAAAGTTAAGTATATTAACTATTTTGATGCCTTTTTTTTTAACTATAAAAAAAAGAAATATCAAATTATTGCCAGTTATAGACCTCCATTAGTCTTATTATCCCTTTTCTCATTTTTTATTATAATTTTTTAAAAAAAAGTAGTTTATATAGTTCTTTTCGATCTAACTGATAAAGAAGGTAAAAATTATGAATGAAATAATAACAAAAAAAGAGTTAGAACAATCTCTACAATTTTTTTCTGAATTGGATATCAAAGAAGAGGATTATGCAAATATTTTAGAAACATTTGGAACTTTTTTCAAAAATAACGAAAATAAACAAATACTTGAGAAAATTATTACGACTATTAAATTTGATGATGAGAAAGATTTGAAAGCTATAATGGAAACAATCATTAATAGTAAAGAAATTCCCAATCTTAATATTCTACTTCAAAGAATGATTAAACACGAGCATTTAATAAATGAAATTCAAGATTACTTCATTGAAAAAATCATTTGATTCAATTTTTCCTATAATTTGCAAGGAATATATTTTTTAGATAATTTGACCAATATTATATAAGTGATCAAATGTCCTATATGATTTAGGGAGAACTTTTAGATTTAAAATTTGGAGCTAAAATTTTCGTTTAAAAATATGAAGTTTTAAATTTGTTGATTTTTATTAAATTAATGTAGAGTATATTTTTTAACGATGTGATAGATAAAGTTGGAAATTGAAAAAAAGAGAGAAACATCATGGAAAATTGAATTAAAGAATAAAAATGAAAATCTTGAATTAACATCTGTCGAAATTAGTGGTGTTGTTCAGCTTATAAAGCTATCAATTTCAAACAGAGAAGGTTCTGCAAAGGTTGAAATGAATAAAGAAGAATTCTTTAACTTTCTCTCTTTAATATCTGCTTTTAAAGATGTTGTAATTGGAGAAGATTCATTAATCATTGAAGAAGGGATGAATCTAATACAGAGTAAGGTTACTGCAACTTCAGAAAGCTCTAATAACAACGAAGATATCTTTCAAATTGATAATAATACCTCCGAGGATTCCTTTAGTGAAAATAATGATGAAAAACTTGATCCTGAAGAATGGGATCCATGGTAAAACTAATTAAGACAACAATAACATCGATTTTTTATCCAACAAATCACATTTTGATACAATTTAATATCCAAAATAAGTAGTATTTAAATATTTTTACAAGAAGTAATTATCATTGTGTCAAGTTTAGATTTCGTGCTAATAGAAATATTTGGAATCTTATCATTTTTAATTATAATGTTTATTTATTCCATTATAGCTTCAGACTTGATGACAAGTCTAATAATTTTTAGTCTTTTCTTATTTTTATTGATACCTTTTTATATGGCACTCGATAATCTACAATTTATACTATTGAATTATGGTTTGGATGATATAATTTA
>DXJM01000318.1 GCA_019057355.1 Promethearchaeota archaeon
TTATTATTTTTATAGAAAATAATATGAAAGATAGCGGGGTATTTCTATAAGCCCCAATTATAATTCTAAGAAATTATTCAGGATTTGCATTCCATAAGGCTTTATTCTAATGGATTCGGGATGAAATTGAACACTTCGATTGTATATTGTTTATGACGAACTGCCATTATTGTTCCATCATCAGCTGATGCAATTATTAATAGGTCGTTATTTCAATCTCTTCAATTCGTTCAAAATGCTTAATATTTCTTGTAATTAAGTGTTTAATACCATTAGTTAGCATAATCCCAGCAATTAAAACATCATTATCATCTATTCTTTGGCCTTTTGAATCTAACTTATCATAGATCTCAGCTCATTTTTCAGACTCCTTGAATCCCAATGAAAAGATTTCCATACTACTAATCAATTCCAACCAACAATTATAGAGCTGTTTATATCTTTTTTCTGAGATTATACGCTTGGTTCTTTCAAACCCAATATTCATTTCATAAACTGTTATTGCTGTGATATGAATCAAATCGCCTTGTTCTTCAATCTTCTTTTTGAGGTCATCATTAACATTTAAATAATCGATGCAAGCAGAAGTATCTAAAATTATCACTCTAAATCCTCTAAATTTGCTTTATTCCAGCTTCTTTCTTTACGAGTTGTTAAATCTGCCCAAACTTCTTTTTCTTCTCCTGAAAGTTTCCAAGCTCCAAAACTTTTTTCAAAGCTAGTTTTTTGTACCTTTAGAAGCCTTAAAAATAGTTCGGAAAAGCTCTCGCCTTCAAGCTTTATTTTTAGGAGTTTGTTATACACATTTTCAGTAATACTTATATTCTTTGAAGGCATCAATATATACATATATACATGCACATATTTATAATTTTACCAAAATTTTTACTTCCAAAAAAACTAATCTTGTTGATTACTCATTCACGAAGATTTCCATAATTATCATCAAATCCTATAATAATAAAGAGAATTTAGAATTAAATTTTAATAATCTCTTCTTCGTGATGATCAAAAAGATAAACAGAGTAAACTAATGATGCTTTGATATGATCTTCATTCCATCTGGGATATTCCTTATCCTGAAGGTTAGCATTTCTTATTGTAATTTCTTCTATTTTTTTAATCCTACTACTATTCATTATTTTGTATTTTTAGAAACTCATAGATCTAAGAAATTTTTTACTATCTTCATTCCATAAGGTTTCATTTTTATCGATTCAGGGTGGAATTGAACCCCTTCCACGGGATATTTCTTATGCCGAACAGCCATTATGGTACCATCATCTGCTGTAGCGCTGATCTTTAAAACTTTGGGAAGAATATCTCCTTTTGCCGCTAATGAATGATAGCGAACCACTTTAAGTGGATTAGGAATGTCTCTAAAAATGGTTTCTTGGTCATGAAACACTTTTGACTCTTTTCCATGCATTGGTCCTACTTTTGCTAATTCGACATATTCTTCATCTGGATTTTCTCCAAATGCTTCAACCATTGCCTGTTGTCCTAAACATATTCCTAAAATAGGAATTTTATTATGATACTCCCTTATGATTGGTATTACCGTTCCTGAATCGTATTTGGGATGACCAGGACCTGGTGAGATGATTATTTTATCTGGATGATAGTGCTTAACTTTATTGAGGGAAATATTATTATCTTCAACAACAATATATGCATTAGGAGCTAATTGACAGAAATAATTAACCAGATTATATACAAAGCTATCATAATTATTTATAAAAAGAATATTCATTTTTCTAAATCCTCCGCTATTTTAATTGATTTAATTATACTATATAATTTATTATGAGTCTCATTATATTCATCCTCTGGGACACTATCAGCCACAATACCCCCACCAGCTTGAGCAAAATATTGTTTATTTCTTCCATAAAGCGTGCGAATTGCTATTGCAAACGCCATATCACCATTAAAACTGAAATAGCCGATTCCTCCACCATATGGTCCCCTATCCTCAGCTTCTAAATTATGAATTATCTGCATTGCTTTAAGTTTCGGAGCACCACTGAGCGTACCAGCAGGGAATACACTTTTTAATACTTGATACCCATTCAATGGAGTTCTGCTTCTAACTCTACTTACAATATGTTGAACTTTTTGATATTTTTGGATAGTCATGAAATCATAGGTTTCTACAGTTCCTGGGTATGAAACCTTTGCCAAGTCATTTCTAGCAAGATCTGTTAATTGGAGATGTTCAGCACACTCCTTTGGATCCATTAACAATTGTTTCTCAAGCTCTAAATCCTCCTCTGTTGTTTTTCCTCTCCGCATGGTTCCTGCGATGGGAACGGTGGAGAGAACGTCCTTATTTTTTGAGATTAATGCTTCAGGGCTGCTTCCTATGATATGAATATTCTCAAAATTTAGATTATACATGTAAGGACTTGGATTTAACTGTCTCAATACTTCGTATATTTTAATCGGTTCTACTTTGGTTTCCGTGTATAATCGCCGAGAAATAACCGCTTGAATGATATCTCCCGCGTATATGTGTTCTTTAGTTTTTTCCACCATTCGAGCATGAGCACTCTTACTAGTGTTTGATCTAAAGGCAGATTCATCAATATCTTCCATGTCCGCTGGAAATACTTCTTTTTTATTGGTGGATCCATTTCTATTGAACAAGCTTAGTTGATATCGTATATCTTTATCTTTTGAATAGTCATCAATGCTGTTATCTATCATGAATAAAGCATTTGATTCATGAGAATATACAAGGACTTTACTGTATAATCCCATCAAGATATCAGGAAATTCGCTCGTTGATTCAAAGCCAACATACGGTGCCACGATATCATATGAGATGAACCCGAGCATTCCGCCATAGAAGATGTTTCTTGGGAATAATTCGTTAAAGGGAAGGTTGGAGTAGGGCGTTAAATGGCTCAAGGTATCGAGAGCAGTCATGTTATAATTTACATTATCCTTAAACGGAAGGGGATTATTTGGTCTTTCCTCGGCAGGATCTTTTGACTCCACATGTTCCTTAATGGCTTCCCCTCTTGCGGTGGTAACATCATACATCTTAAATTTATTTTCGTTAATTTCTAGCATGAAATCCGGATCAAGAGCTATGAAACTATAAAGGGTTTCCTTAGTGTTTTCAGAAGCAGACTCCAAGAGGGCATGCTTTTTTAGATCATATTTCTCCACTAAATATTTATAAAAGCCAAAAATGTCGTTTAATTCTCCGATTTTTTCTATATGAATGTCAAAGTCCATTCTAGTTTGCCTCCTTCATAGCTTTTTTTATACTGGAAGCAAAATCAATTACGTCTGCTTCCATTTTTTCATGATCATTTAGATTTTTTTTGATGATGTTAATAATCGCAGAACCAATGATCACGCCATCAGCTCCCGCTTCAATTATGGTTCTTACATGCTTGGGTTGAGATATACCAAAACCAACAAGCACCGGTAGAATTTCTTTTGTTTTTTGCTTTACTTTTTTAATTATGTTTTTGGTGATTTGCGCAACATTT
Organism: Promethearchaeota archaeon; assembly: GCA_019057355.1. Lineage (GTDB taxonomy): Archaea > Asgardarchaeota > Lokiarchaeia > Sigyniarchaeales > SOKP01 > FT1-020. The sequence continues at coordinate 3,507 of DXJM01000318.1, forward strand.
TCTCTTGCTCCAGTTACCCCCATGACTGAGATCAAATAAATAAATCCCCTGGACACTTTTAGTATTTTTTCTAACCTGTCATTTGTGGTGGAAGGTGCAATTAAAAATATTAGACATATATCATGTTTTTCACATGCTTTTAAGGTTAAACCAGCTTCTTCTATTGGGAGGTCTCCAATCACAATACCATCAACACCACTTTCCTTCATTTTCTTGAAGATCATATTTAATGCATCCTCAATCGTTTCTGCTCCTTGAATTAATATGTTATAGTATGTCAGAATGACGATTGGTTTGCCCGTGCCTTTTCTAATTTCTTTAATAGCCTCGAGAGCAACTTTGGTATTAATGCCTGCTTCAAATGCTCTCTGGTTTGCCTCTTGAATTGTTGGACCATCCGCAATAGGGTCCGAGAAAGGAATGCCTATTTCAAGAATATCCGAATAGGGTTCGATTGCTTTTACGAGTTTCTTAAATTGGTTTATGGTTGGATCTCCAGCAGTTAAAAATGGCATGAAATACTTACCCTTCCTTTCCTGATCCTTCTCAAATAATTCAATTATCCGATTTTTTTCCATCTTTTCCATCATCTTTTCTTATAATTGTAAATTAGTTATTATTCTGGTAAAAAATATAGTATTTATAATATGAATTTAGAATATAAACAAATCTTTCGATGCATTTTAAAGGCAGAGAAATTCTAAAATAAGTTTAAGACCATTGCGCACGTTCTATGCGTGCCAGTGCCAGAACCAAAACCACGTTAAAGGAGAAATTCTATTTTTTCTGTTTACAGACATTTTAATTGATCGACATGGTTTAGTTATTGATAGAAAATAAACTAAGATTGTATTTATACTTTTTTTAGCAGATTAATATCAATTGATAATAATAAAAAGAAACCCGAATTTTTTCCAAAAAGGTAGCATTATACCTGTTAACTCCTTTATTTTTAGATTTCATAAAAACTATAGTGCAAAACCTCGCATCATAAATTTTTTAGAATAGATGAATTTTATCTGAATTTGAAAATAATGAATCGACTTAAATAAGGAATTTTACTTAAATACCTCATGACAAATATTACTTTTAGTATTGATGATGAGATTCATGAAAAAATGAAAAACCATCCAGAGATTAAATGGACCGAAATCTTACGTCAATCTATAATAGATTACTTGGAAAAGATTGTAGAAACTGATGTAATCTCAATTAAAGATTTTAGAAAGCGTTTAGATTCAACAGTACTTCAAAAAATCGAGGATTTAGACAAAAAAGAAGAAATTTTATTTTATGACAAAGGAAAAGAGCTGGAAAAAGATAGATTAGCTCATTTACAAGATTTAGAACGGAGTTCGAATACATTATGTGGATATTAAATATAAATGTTCTTTTAAAATGTAATAAATTGAAAA
>DXJM01000319.1 GCA_019057355.1 Promethearchaeota archaeon
AAAGAATATAATTATAATATTAACAACTTTCAACCATTTCTTCCAGGAGCAAATCATCTTGGGGTTTAAGAACGAATTTTTTATACAATTCCTCAAACAAGATGATTGGAATTGTGCTAATTAATATCATTGACCAATCTATTAGATTAAGTGGATAAGTTTTAATGAAAATCTGCATAAAAGGGATGTAAATCGCGAAAAGAAGTAATATAATTGCAAGAATAATTGCCCCTATTAATATCTTGTTTTTAAAGATATTTTTAGAGAACATCGTTGTAGATAGACTTACCGAAAGACATTGTGTCATTTGAAATATGACAAGAGCGGCAAATATAATTGTCCTTTGTCTTGTTAAGTCAATTGTTTGGATATCTATCGCTAAATTGAAATCTATACTCCATATGAACAAAAACAGGCATCCAATAGCGTTAAAGACCCCAAAAAGAATGATAAAGATTATCATTTGTCTCTTCATAAGCGGTTCGTTAGGATCTCTTGGTTTTCTTTGCATTACTCCTACTTCGGGTGCACTCACACCTAATGCAAGTGCAGGAAAGGTGTCTGTTACCAAATTAATGTATAATAATTGGATTGCAAGGATTGGGAGAACATGGTGGCTAAAAAATATAAATCCAATAATTACTATTGTTATAACTGTTAAAACCTCACCAGAATTAGCAGATAAGAGATAGCTAATAAATTTTTTTATGTTATCATAAATTTTTCGTCCCTCTTCGATAGCTTCAACAATATTTGCAAAATTATCGTCTAATAATATCATATCGCTAGCTTCTTTAGCTACATCAGTTCCCGTTATCCCCATCGCGACTCCTATATCAGCTCGTTTTAAAGCAGGGGCGTCATTTACTCCATCACCCGTCATAATCACTATTTCACCGTTTTTCTTTAGTGCATTAATTATCCTGAGTTTATGGGAAGGATCTACTCGCGCAAAAATTTCTACGTCTTTGACAAGTTCTTCTAACTCTTCATCAGACATTTTATCTAACATGGCACCTGTTATGGGTTCCGTTTTACCACAGATGTTGATTTCTGTACCTATTGCTTTAGCGGTAGTCATGTGATCTCCAGTTATCATTATTACCCGAATTCCTGCTTTTTTAGCTTTTATCACAGCAGGTCTCGACGATTCTCGAGCAGGATCAATCATTCCTACGAAACCTACAAAAGTTAAGTTATCTTCTACTAGGTTTTTATCTTTTTTTTCGAGTAAATCATTCGCTTCTCTCTCATCAATGTCTCGGAAACCAAAACCTAAAATGCGGTAGGCAAAATTTTCAGAAAATCTCTCACTAATTTTAACGATCTTTTCTTTTCCTTCAGGAGATAATGGTTTTTTTTCTCCATTTTCCAATTCAAAATTGCAGTGATCAAGCAATATATCTAATGCACCCTTTACCATAATTTGATAATTACCGGTCTTTTTGTCCCTAGATATAACACTCATTCTTTTTCGATTACTATCAAATGGAAATAGGTATTCGATATTCCATTTATTTGTGATATAATCGATTGTTTGGGCTTTTTCTGCTAATATCAATAGAGCTACCTCAGTAGGGTCACCAAATATCTTGTAAGGTTTGTCTTCACCTTGAAATTCCACGGAAGCCTCGTTTGCTAATGTAGCTATCTCAACAAGAGATTCCAATTCAGCTCTATAAGCCGATTCAATTTGTTTAGCGCTATCCACTTTCAGGATGTGTCCAATTTTTAAATATCCCGTTCCTGTTACATTATATTGTTGAGCTAGTGTCCATACGAGCGTTACTGTCATTTCATTTTTCGTCAATGTCCCCGTTTTATCAGTAGAGATTATCGTACATGAACCAAGAACTTCTACTGCAGGAAGTTTTCGGATAAGTGCATTTTTACGAGCCATTCTTGTAACTCCTATTGCCAAAGAAAGAGTCATAACTGCTGGTAGTCCCTCGGGTACTGCTGCAACCGCAAGTCCTATTGAAAAAATGAACAATTCCGTAAATTCTTCAATCCCAACCAAAATTATCTGAATTATAAAAATTATCGCTGCTATAGCGACGATAAAAAATGTCAATTGCTTTGCCAAATGTTTAATTTTTTTTTGAATAGGAGTATCTTCCCTCGCAATACCTGAGAGAGAAGTTGCAATTTTTCCAAGTTCGGTATTGAGTCCTGTAAAAACAACTAGTCCTTTACCCGATCCACTTGATATTATAGTTCCCTTATACAACATATTTTTTCTTTCGGCTAAGGGCGTATCTTCAGGGAGTGATAAGGGATCTTTTCTTACTGATAACGATTCACCCGTAAGTATTGCTTCATTCACGTTAATTTCATATCCTTTTACCAAACGGATGTCTGCTGGAATGATATTTCCTGCTTCAAGAATAACAATATCTCCTGGTACAAGGAATTCTGACTTTATTTTCACTTTTTCATCATTCCTTATTACAATCACTTCACTTTTTGATATAGTTTTAAGAGCTTCTATTGCTTTTTCAGCTGAATATTCTTGATGAAAACCCAATCCTGCATTTAGAACAATAACAACAACTATGGCTATGACTTCAATTAAAACGCTTTGATCCCCTTCGATAATTCCTATTAATGCCGTTATAATTCCTGCCACGATTAAAATAATAACTAACAAGTCCTTAAATTGCGATAGAAAAATTTTAATCGGATTGATTTTTTCTCCCGTTTCTAATTCGTTTTTTCCATATTTTTCCAAGGCTTGTTCCGCGGCAACCGAGCTTATACCTTTATCGGTGGTCTTTAATTCCACATACAAATTTTCTATGGTTTTATAATGTGCAACTTCCATTTTTGGATTCATTTGAATTTATTCTTTCCAAATATGATAAATTATTTATAGTGCATTAAATTTTTAAGCTTTTTTGCCGTGATTTTTTCTATATCACGCACGTATTAA
>DXJM01000320.1 GCA_019057355.1 Promethearchaeota archaeon
ACTTGTAAACTTAAGATTTGAATTTAATCTGATGGAGAAATAAATTATGAAATCATTTCATGAATATATTAATGAATACAGAAAACTAATGGAAAAAGGAGACGTTAGAAAAGCATATAAAGGTATAATGGAATATATCATGGAATTGAGATTATATTTTAAAAAGACTTATTCTAATTATTTCATTTCAGGGAGTATTTATTATGGATATATGGATATGACGTATTTTTCCTTCATCCCGGAATCATTAAAAATTCGAAATTTGAAAATTGCGATAGTTTTTATTCATGAGAACATTAGTTTTGAAGTTTGGTTAGCAGGATATAACAAACAGGTACAGATAAAATACTGGAACTTGTTTAAAGAAAGTGATTGGAATAAATACCGCATTCCATTGACGATTAAAGGTATAGATTCTATTATAGAACATGTTTTGGTTGAAGATCCCGATTTTAGTAATACAGATGCTTTAACAAAGCAAATAGAGAGAGGGACATTAATTTTTATTAAGGATGTTGAGGATTTCTTATCTTGATTTTGTTCGACGCGTGCAAGTTGTTGATTCAATCTAACTTTGATGTTAAAATTATTTGAAAAAAAATCTTAACTTGCACTTAACATATTATAATGGTAAAAATACAGATTTATAATAACAACCTGTCCAAAATCATCGAAATAATCATTCAAGAAATACTTCTTTTTAAGATAGAATCCTTTTTCCCCTAAAATAAGTATTTAATCATCATTAGTTGGAATTTTTGGTAAATTTCTTCTAGAAGATTTAGGATTTGATTTTGATTCTCCTTCATAATCCTTGATTGTTCTAATAATATCTGCTTTTTTAACACTTGATTGTAAATCAATCTTATGGTTAGATGAATATTGCTTTAATTCTTTGACTGTCATATGATCCAAATTAGGATTTTTGGTTATCTGTTCCATATTTTTTTTCTCCTGAAGTTTCATGGAACCGTCCTCTCTTGCTGTTTTCCTTGTATCTTTTAGAATTTCAATTGCTTCAATAATATTTTTTTCATTATCAATATAAATCCTTAATTTGGCATCATCAACCTCTACCATCCCCACCGGAAGTTGTGAGATGGGTTCCCATTCTGTCTCCTCAACATTTTTTCCAAACACATTCACCGTTTTTGATACGGCTCCGTATAATGCATTTCCAAGTATTAAATTTTGCCTGACATGATTTTCAGGTACCTTCAACTTGAGAATTTTTTCCATCAGGGATTTCTCTTGTTCTTTGTTTAAACCATAATTTTTATTGGATTGGTACGGGACGTATGAAGGTGGTGAGTTTGATCTTATTGTTGACATTTTCGGGGGAATTTTTGGAGGGGGCATTTTTTGGGTTGGAGTTTCGCTCTCAAGTGTTTGATCAATATTTATTCCTTTTTTTTTAAGTTCTTGCAGAGCAGGGGAAAAATATTCTTCTTCTTCTTCTATTATAGTACTTAGTTCATTATTATCTAAAACATCTCCAAATCTCTCTGGTGTTTCTCGTTCTATATTTCTAACATACCGTAAATCTTCCATTTTTTCTTCTACTTTCATTGATTCTAACCTGAATGTTCTCAAAAATTCTTCAGGTTCATCACCTTGATCCACTGAAACAATCTTACATCTATGAAAAGCTGCTTGTTTGACGAGCTCTTCTTGAAGTTCACTAGCAATACGAGAACTAATGAATCTCTTTCTCACAGCAGCCTTTGCTCCTTTCCAAATATAGATACGTCGCAATTGTTCTTTAACAATGACGAAAACTTGTTCAGGGTGTAAATATAATTGAAGGTCTTCTTCTGGTACGGCAATCCTTATTCGTTCGCCAGAATCATCGAGTTCAAACATCATAAAAAATTCATAATCTGACACGCTTAGTCCTCATCTCTCGCAAAAATTTTACTAATTTTATTTAATCAAATAAAAACTTATCTGATACAAAAGTATGACCCTACCTTTTATAACCAATTTATAGAAATACTTATATAAAAATTTATATTAAAACAAAGAAATTTTGCAACTGGCATGATCGAGATGATAAGACGATCCCAAGAAAAAAATAATTCGATCCTTACAAATTTTAGATAGAAATGGACGATATCTTGAAAAGATTTTTAATCGACAATTATTTAGTTTATAATTATGTCAAGCATATTTAAGATTCTAAAATTAAAAGATTATATCACCTTAATTGGAACTACTTTGGGAATTATTGCATTGATTTTAGCGCTTTTTGGAGATTTAGCTCTTTTATCAATTGGATTTATTCTCCTCACCTTTACGCTTGGAACTGATTTATTAGATGGATATCTCGCACGAAAAATGGGAACTATAAATGAAATGGGTAAACAATTAGATTCATTAAGTGATTCCTTAACATTTGGTATAGCGCCTGCTGTATTAACCTATCAAGCATTTCGATCTTGTACATTTATTGATACATTTCTCATGATCGGCTCAATATTTTTTGCATTGGGGGCAATGCTTAGATTGGCACGATTTAATATTTCTGAAGAACCTGGTTACATGGGAGTACCTACTCCTCTAAGTGGATTATTTTTAACCTTGTATTTTTATGCAAATTATTTTTACATTCATGCTTTTCAATTAACCCATTTTTCACATTTTTCATCAATATCAATCTGTATTTTAATGGTATTATTCGCCTGGTTCAATATTACTACTCATATTAGCTTTAAAGAAAAGGATAAAAAGATCTACTACTTTTTTATAGGTGTTGCTCCAGCATTTCCAATCCTAGCCATTCTTGGATTATTGAGCAATTCTATGGAACTTTATTTGCTTTCTTTCCTCGTGAGCATTTTCTTTTATATCATTTGTCTCATTGAAATTCTTTATATTATCTTGGGTTTTATCAGAAAGAGAAAACAAGATAATTAAGAAACAATATTTGCATTCAGCGAGTAAATGAAGATTTTATTTTAATAGATGCTGTCTCCAAGATTCTATGGCATCCTTTATCTGTTGTTTTTCTATTTGATCTAAAATTGTGTCATGATCTTTATATTTATTGATACAAGTTCTTAAATTATGAAGCGTGACTGAAAATCCTTTTTTTTCCAAAATTAATGCTGCAACTTCATCTAATTCCTTGCTAAATTGATATCCTTTCATGGCATCCAATTTTTTTATTAAGATATTGAATGCTTGATTGATGATTTTATTACTCTCGGAAAGTATTTTTTGTTTGGGCATTTCTTTAGTTGAACTCTCTTGAGGTGCAATATTATTGACTTTTGGTTGAACTGGCATTATTAAATTATTATCCTGTTTACTACTAGAAATTTGTGAAGATAAATTAATTTTTAACTCTCTTGAGAAGGATGGAAGAGGTGATTGTGATTTTACGACATTAGAAAATTGCTTTTGATCTATTTTTTGTTTTGCTTCTGGAATGTCAATCAATTTTTTACTAGGCTCAATTGAAGAAATCATTCCGTTTGACCAAAATGTTTCAATTATTTTTTTGAGAATACCAACTAAGGGTGGAAAATTGCTTCCAAATCCTATAAAATTATTAAGCGGGCCGTCTGATCCTTCAATTATGAGACCTATTACACAATAGTCTTGATCGCTTTTACTTATAATTATATTTTTATTCTGTAACTGTTTGAATTGAAGATTTTTATTCTCTAATATTTTTTTAACCCTGCTATTCGTAGAGGGATCAGAAGAACCAATATCAATTATGAGGTTTTGAGGTAAACTTTGGATTTGTTCTATTGAGAGGAATTCTTCGATTTTTGGAACAATTAATGTCAATCTCTCTTTAGAATTTTTTATGATATGGGTTATTTCCTCATTCAATTTAGCTTTACTGTTGATTGTCCATACGCGAGCTTCAAATAATTTCTCTCGCCTATTTATTTGTTCAATATAATGATTTAATACTTCCGTTATAGGATTATTGATTGTAGATACTTGTACAATAAATTTATCTATTATTAAATTAACTTTTTTTGAAATATTAATTTCTAGATCAGACAAGTTCTCCTCCAATTTATCTCTCTTTTTCCCGATATTTTCAAAGATTTCAATCATTTTTTTCTCAAAGTTACTGATCATTCCCAACAAGAGCATTTTAAATTCATTCCTGTATTGAAACATCGTATTGATAGATTTTTCAATTGCATTTTTAGTAGAGTTGTAATTGTCTTCTATAATAGTGAAAAAAATCCCTGTAAATTCTTTTGCAACTTTTTCTGAATATATCTTGAACTCCTCTTCTATGAGATTTAAAATAAGTTCCTCTCGTTTTTTTAATTCTAATGATTGTAACTTTTCAATGAGTTTTGATTTGAACGTTGATATTGTTTTTACATATTCCATAAATTCTTTTTGAACAGATGTAATCGTGCTTTTTTTGAAGTCTATGAATAATTCCTTAATGATATTTATTCCTTCCATTCCGATGACAATATCTTCAATTTCTTGTTTTTGAAGGAGAGTGTCTTCATTAATATCATCAATGATTTCTTTTAGCTCATTGAAGAGAGTATCCAGTTGTACACCTTTATTATTTTTAATTACGCTACTTATGGTATTTTCTGTAAGATCTTGAATTGCCTTCGTCATCTTATCAAGATGTGAAGAATAATTTTTAAAATAATCTAGAATTTGAGAGAGGGGCGGCTGAGTTTTAAAATATGATAAAAAATTATCCGATTTAAACCCAACTTGGGATAATAAGCCGATGTTAATGAGCTCTCTAATTGTTTTTTCGCATTCTTCTGATGATAACTCGGGTAAATAAGCGCATAATTCGCCATAAGTTCGAGGATTTTCACCTAAACATTTAAAATATAGATTATAAGCAGTTTCTGAGATCTGCAATCGCTTATAAAAATTTTCCAAAAAAAATCATCTTTTCTTTTTTGATTTGTGCAATCGAACTATAATGAAATTTAATTACAAAACCCTTTAAAAATTTTTTGAAGTAAAAGATTTTATAAGATTTCTATGATATGATTTAGCTATATAAAAAAATGTATTCTGATATTTTTTTTTATTTAGATCTCACAAAGGATTTCCTCAAGAGTAAGGATATCATCAAATCAATAAAAGA
>DXJM01000321.1 GCA_019057355.1 Promethearchaeota archaeon
ATGGAAATATAACTAATAAAAAAAATAAATGACGTTTATGATGATTCTACAAAATATAACTCTATTTCCAGGGTGCATGATATCGTATAGACTCCCATTTATTGAAGTATCAGTAAGGAAAATTCTAGAGAAATTTGAAATTGATTTTTCTGAAAACCAAAAATTTTCTTGCTGTCCTGAACCAAACGGTATAAAAAATTTTGATGAATTAACATATTCTATAACGGCTGGACGAAATCTGGCTCTTGCTGAAGCTGAACATAAAAATATTCTCACCCCTTGTAACGGTTGCTTTGAAACATTAAAAGGGATTAGGAGTGAAATAAAAGCTAATACCCATTTCAGAGATGATATAAATCACTATTTAGGGAATATTGACTTAAAAGTCGAAGGAAAATCAGATGTTTTTCATTTCGTAGAATTTATTCATAAATTAGGAAAAGATACCATTAAAGAAAAAATTGTATATCCTTTGAACGGATTGAGAGTAGCTGTTCATTATGGATGCCACTTTCTTCGACCTAGCAATAAAATACAAATGGATGACCCCTTTGAGCCACATATTTTTGATGAACTAATAGAAGATTTAGGGGCAACAAGCGTGGATTATGTTAAAAAACTGGATTGTTGTGGCGGTAGTCTTTCCCGAGCAGATAATCCTGATTATGGTCTAGAAATGATACAAAATAAACTAGAAAACATGAAAGGAGTGGATATAGATGTAATTGTCGTTGGGTGTCCACAATGTTTTATTCAATATGACCATCTCCAACAAGATCTGAAAAGGATTGACTACGTCTACGATATTCCCGTATTGTATTATTCAGAATTGCTTTGTATAGCCTTAGGAATTGATATAAAAGATATGATAAAAAAATATCATCGAACTCCTGTCGAATCCATATTTCAAAAAGTAAATGACATTTGTAAAAAAAATGAACTAATTAAAGAACATTTTGACCTAAAATTCTTGAATGAATGCTATAGATGCGGAGCATGTAATGATGACTGTCCCGTGGCAAAAGTGACTGATTTTAATCCAAATAAGATAATTGGCAAAATTCTTGAGGGTAATCTAAAGGATGTAATATCAGATCCAATTATTTGGAATTGTTTGGATTGTTATGCGTGTTATGAACTTTGTCCGATGAGAACGGGATTAGTCGACATTTTTACCACCTTGCGAAATATGGCAAGTAAAAATGGGTTTATCTCAAGGGGATTTAAAGCAGAAAATGATTCCTTCAAGAAAATGGGAACAGTAACAATGTTTTCTAAATCTGCAAGATCACGAGTTGGTTTAGATTCAAGAAAATCCGAAATAGAGGATCTGAAAAAATTATTGAAAAAAATTGAAGAGGAAGGATAAAATAGGAGTGTAATTGAAAATGTATTGGAAAAATTATACTTCATTGCCGAAACAGTTTAGAAATGAGAGAGTATTTGATGGATGTGGAATTTCAGGATACATGAATATAGATGGAAAACGGGAAAATGGAAAAAAGATTATTGACATGATAACTATCTTGAATGATAGAGAAAATGGGCTTGGTGCAGGATTTGCTGCCTATGGTATCTATCCAGAACATCATGATTGCTATGCACTTCATTTCTTGTTTGATGATGAACCTTCAAAATCGAACGTGTTGGATTATTTAATGGATGTGGGATTTATAGTACAATCTGAAGCAATACCAACAAAGATACCTCCTAATGTTGATAATCCTCCTATCACGTGGAGAACCTTTTTTCATCCTCAAGAAAAGAAAAATCTCTCTGAGGATGAGCAAGTTCTTCAAATTGTCATGAATATCAATGAAAATTTTGAGGGCGCATTTGTGATGTCTTCTGGAAAGAATATGGGGGTTTTCAAGGGAAATGGCTGGTCTCATGAAATTGCGGAGTTTTATAAAATTCAAGAATATAAAGCAAACATGTGGCTAGCTCATTCAAGATTTCCAACCAATACACCTGGGTGGTGGGGAGGGGCTCATCCTTTTAATCTTCTAAATACGTGTGTCGTTCATAACGGTGAGATCACGTCCTATGGAACTAATAAGAGATATTTAGAATCATTTGGATATAAATGCACGCTTCACACAGATACAGAAGTTATCGCATATTTATTTGATTTATTATGCCGAAAACACGAGATGCCTATAGAAATCTCTAGTATTGCTCTGGCTCCGCCCCTCTTTAAAGAAATTGAAAGGTTTGAAAAAAACTATAAAATTGCTTTGAAAAATATAAGAGCAACTTATCGATCAGCCATGCTTAATGGTCCATTCTCAATAGTCGTAGGTCTTGCCAATCCTATTCCTACAATGATTGGATTAACTGATAGAAAAAAATTAAGACCATTAGTTATTGGTGTGTCTGAAGATGATAACACCATATACATGAGCAGTGAAGAAGCATCATTTAGAAGACTAATGCTCGATCCTAATATTAATTTTGCTCTAAAAGAGGTATGGCATCCAAAAAGCGGGACAGCCATAGTCGCTACGATGGGGCGAGGATTATCAAGAAATGGATTAGAAAAACCACTAGAAAAAATCGAACTGACAATAGAGGGAGATAATTAAAATGTCAATAAGTCATTCAATAGCACCATATTATAAAGTAATGATTGAACGGGATTCCTGTAAAAAATGCAAAAGATGCACGACCCATTGTTCTTACGGAGCATTATCTTATAACGGGGAACGCATCATTGCAGATAATTCGAAATGTGTTGCGTGTCAAAGGTGTGTCATCATGTGTCCAGCAGGGGCTATTCATATAATTAAAAATGAATCGTTCTTGCCTCCACATGGAAATTACACTAGGAGGATAAGGAATGCGATATGGGCTCAATCTGGTAATGGAGGTGTTCTATTAAGTGCAGCGGGAAATGACCGGGAAATTAGATCTATTTTTGATGATTTATTGTTGGACGCGTGTCAAGTCACCAATCCTTCCATCGATCCATTGCGAGAAACTATCGAAACAAAAATATTTTTTGGAAGGAAACCATCCAAAATAGATTTTAAACGCGATACAATGAATCCAAATAAAATATGTCTCAAGACGGAATTCATGCCTAATTTTGAGGTAGATATGCCTATAATGGTTGGTCACATGAGCTTGGGATCCATAAGCTATAATGCTGCTATGGCAATATATCAAGCGTGTAAGGAACTCAATATTTTAGCAGGTTCTGGAGAGGGTGGACTGCACCCTGATTTCTATGAATTCGGATCGAATATTATTACAGAGGTGGCATCAGGTAGGTTTGGAGTTGACATCAATTACTTGCATAATGCCGCGGGAATCGAAATAAAAATCGGACAGGGAGCAAAACCAGGACATGGAGGTCACCTACCGGGAGAAAAAGTTAATAGTCTCATTTCTCAAACGAGGATGATACCAAAGGGAAGTGACGCCTTGTCACCATACCCGCATCATGATGTTTATTCAATTGAGGATCTTGCCCAATTAATAGCCGCATTGAAGGAAGCTACTCGCTATAAAGTACCTATTGGTGTAAAAATCGCAGCAGTTCATAATTCAGCGCCTATTGCTGTTGGAATCGTCCGAGGAGGGGCAGACTTTCTGACTTTAGATGGATTTAGAGGCGGTACGGGTGCTGCCCCGAGAATCATAAGAGATCATGCAGGAATTCCTATTGAGCTAGCGATTGCTGCCGTGGACGAGAGATTACGTAAAGAGAATCTTAGAGATGAGATCACCTTGGTAGCAGGAGGTTCAATTAGATATTCGGCCGATCTAATAAAAGCAATTGCATTAGGAGCAGATGTAGCCATGTGTAGCATGCCTGTTCTTATTGCAATGGGATGTCGAGTGTGTCAGCAATGTTTTAGAGGATTATGTTCATGGGGTATTGCGACGCAACAAGAATATCTCGTAAAACGACTTGATGTTGATGTCGCTCGGAATCGAATTATCAATTTATTTCATTCATGGAATGAAGAATTAAAAGAAGTATTAGGGGCGATGGGAATCGATTCTGTTGAATCTTTACGTTCAAATAGGGATAGGTTACGATATATTGGTCCTAATCCCAAAATAGCAGAAATATTGGGAGTAAAACATGCAGGGGAATGAACTATTAATGGGTGATAAATATGATTGAGAATAATATAGTCAAAATAAATGCTGCACCAAATAATCGACCACTTTCATATAAAAAATTGAACAAACAAATTCATAACATGATCAATTTTAAGCATAAAAAAATTTTATTGGATGATGTGTGTGGTCAGAGATTTATCGCGGCTTCCCTCCAAGGCAACCTCGAGATTGAGATTAATGGTCTTCCCGGAAATGATTTGGGGATTTTCTTGGATGGACCAAAAATAGTCATTAATGGAAATTGTGAGGATCAAGCAGGAAATACAATGAATGATGGGGAAATAATCGTTCATGGAGAAGGTGGAGATGTTATTGGATTATCTGCAAGAGGCGGGAAAATTTATATAAAAAAAGATGTTGGTTACAGAGTAGGAATACATATAAAGGAATATGAAAATAAATTTCCTGTTATAGTTATTGGAGGGACTACGAAGGATTTTCTTGGAGAATACATGGCAGGTGGATTAATAATTGTATTGGGTCTAAAATTTCTTCCTGATGGAAAGATAATTGAAAATCCTCACACTATATGTGGAGATGAATTAGGAACGGGCATTCATAGGGGTAAAATTATTTTAAGAACTGAAGAAGATCTTGAAGACAAGTTAGGCATAGGTGCTAAAGTAGATAAAATGACAAGCGAGACCGAAAAAGAGATAAGACCATATATCGAAGAATTTTGCCAAACATTTGAGATACCTTTAGAAATGCTCTTTGAAAAACCTTTTAAAGTCATAAAACCAATCTCGAAAAGACCCTTTGGTGGTAATTATATTGGAACGATCATCTAGATCCTCCTGTTAGGGTTATTAAAAGAATGCTTAATTACGTTAAAAGCGTGCTTTAACGCTTTCTAATATCATTTTTTAATGGTATTGTTTCTTGGAAATATGAATCTCTTGACATGAAGAGAAAAATCATAAAAATATTGTATAATGTTAATAATAAGGGGAAAAAATAATAATTACCTTTTTGTTAACCTATTTCTTAATTCATGCTCTATGTCTAAGACACACGAGCGCATGAGCGTATTCTTGCCAAAAAAATAAAGTAATAATTCATTAGTAGGTTCTTCTTTTAAATTAATACTCGTATTTATCACGACTCCAAGTGTTTTTAAACCCGTGTTAATATAATCTTCCAGATCTAAACCTTCAGGAAGATCCAATCCAATAAATTTATCACCATGTGGAATTTTTTCTTGTTTTAGGAGAGATAAATATTCTTTAATGATTTCCTTGACGGTCTTTACTTCCCTATATTTCAAAATCTGGTATGTTCCATTGCAATACAGAATATTATTATTGGAGCTATTTAGAGAGTAGGCTTCGATATTATTTTCTCTTTCTAATAGGATAGGATCAAGCAATTCTTTGACTATATCCATATTATTTTCAATCAAACTTTTCAGGGGGAGATCATTAATAATTGAGGTTATCTTTTTATTTAAAATCTCATTTTTTAAGTTCCGATATTCCTTATGAAAATCTAACTTTTTAAAAAAGTTATCATATATATGGTGTATTTTATTTTTAATTCCCTCCTCAATATGATACTCATCGAAAATCATGGCTAAAAGCAAGGTTATATCTTTTGAATGCTTGATATCCTCAACAATCATTTTATTTTGATAAAAACCCACTGTTTTTAGAGGAAAAGTAAGTTCCAAAGAGATATCGTAGAGCGCTTTACAAAATCCTGACAATAAGTCTCCATCAATTTTAATATCATCCTGATTGAGGTAGAAATTGAGGAGCCCACCATCTGATATGAGTAAAAATTTCCTTATCATGAAACAAATAACTATATGAAAATGTTATATTAATAGTGAAAATTAAACGTATATTAAGTTATTGTATGTTTTTCTTAAAAAAACC
>DXJM01000322.1 GCA_019057355.1 Promethearchaeota archaeon
AATTAAATTTATTTAGTTCTTCTTTTAAACAAAATGATTTCAATGGTTTTATTATAAAAAATAATCCCAATCAAAAAGCAGGTCAAACATTTTTATTATTGACTAAAGAAGGATGATTAATGGGAAAATGCTAATTTTATAAAAAAAAGATCGAATAATATCAGAGGGAATAGAAGAATGGGAGCGGAAATCAAGCAATGGTGGAAAAATGCATGAAAATCGCAGTAAAGACAGGTGGGAATATAAAATTTGATCTTAAGACTTTCGACGAGAAACTTAACATTGCGCCATGCTGTGTGAGTTATGAGGAAATCGAAGAAATATCAAAATTTATTAGATCTATAAACAAGAACATCCCTTATAGTTTACTTGTCTTTTATGGCGAGTTTCAAATGAAAAATGACCAATAACACCGTGGGAACAAGTAGAGAAATGCCTGAAAGTCGATAGAAAATACCTTAAAAATGTTCATCTTGGGCAGCGAACTTTTATTACATGTTTTATCAAATTCAAAAAAGGATTAATCTATCCAAAAAATTTATTTATTAGAATTTATTTTCTTAATTACGTTTAAAATAAATAATTATGAATAAAACTATTCTAAATCTTAAAGGTGATTAAAACATTCAAAATGCTCGCATAAGACTGTCAAGTACTCAGCTAGATTCTTTAATGTCTGTTTGCGAGCAAATCGAGAATGTTTGTAAAACCCAAGGAATTAAAAAGCACGGTCCGATTCCTTTACCTACAAAAAGATTAAGCGTGCCCGTAATGAAAGCTCCTTCAGGACAAGGAACATGTACTTGGGCTAAATTTGAGATGCGAATTCATAAACGCCTTTTTGAAATAAGTGCAAACGAGAGGAGCATGCATCTCATAATGAAAATTCACATTCCTGAATCTGTACTTGTTGAAATTGAATTAATGTAATTTTTCCTTTGGAAGGTTGTTAATAAAAAAAAAAAAATTCAATTCGGCTCAAAAATATTATTTTAAATCCATAATTATCATTACTTAACTAATTTTATACGGATAATAATGGAAATATCAATCGAATTATTGAAACAAATGGCCTTTGAAATCTATGAAAATATCCATCCTCTATTAGGAACTGAATTAGCAACGCAAAAAATAAAGAAAGGTGCTGGAGGTGATATTTCAATGCATGTGGATATTGTCGCTGAAAGGATTATAATAAGCACCTTGGAACGATCAAATATCGATATTTTACTCATAAGTGAAGAAATAGGTGAAAAGTATATTGGTAATAAGGAAAATGCGCTTAAAAACCAATATAAATTGATAGTTGATCCAGTTGATGGAAGCAATAATGCTGTGAGAGGAATTCCGTTTTGTTCCGTATCTATTGCGTTTGCTATCGGTGATAAAATAAGCAATTTAGAAAAGGCAGTGATCATTGATTTGGTATCAAAAGATTTATTTTGGGCCGAAAAAGGAAAGGGTTCCTTTAAAAACGACCAACCAATCTCAGTATCCAAAAATACCATTAACGATTCTTGTATTTTTGAATTCGATTTTCGTTTAAATGAACTCATGAATGCGCTAGTTGAATATAAGAATATCATTAGGAAAATTTATCGTGTTAGAGTAATGGGAAGCTGTGCTTTAAGTTTATGCCAAGTAGCTAAAGGAAGCCTGGATGCATTTATTAACTTTAAAAAATCAATGCGATTAGTAGATCTGGCTGCAGGATTATTAATTGTAAAGGAAGCAGGGGGTAAAATTTACACTTTTGAAGGGAAAGATCTTGATAAAGATCTTTCGATTGATATAAGATTCGCTTTTATAGCATCAAATGCCCACCTTGATGGATTTTTTAAAAAAGAATTATCTAAATTAAACTCCTCTCATTAAAATTTACCTCATATTATTAGAGAACAAAATAGGTCTGGAATGATAAATTGGATGAATTTAAAAGATTAACTCGGTGCTTTTTTTTAAAAGATACTCAACTCATTGCCAAGGACATGTTGGGAAAGTACTTAGTTAGAGAAACAGAAAAAGGAATGATGATTGGGAAGGTTATTGAGGTAGAGGCATATCTGGGTGCCGAAGATAAAGCATGCCATTGTTATAACTATAAAAAAACTGAAAAAACTAAAGTCATGTATATGAAACCAGGTACTTTATACGTGTACTTTATCTATGGAACCTATTTTTGTTTAAACGTTATTACCGAGCCTGAAGGCGTTCCTTGTGCCGTCTTTATAAGAGCATTATCTCCTATTGATGGAATTGAGTTAATGAAAACAAATAGACCTGTAAAAATTGGAAAAAATTTCAGAAATTTGATTGACGGTCCAAGTAAACTCTGCATGGCATTGAATATCACTAAAAATTTATTTAATGGTTATGATTCCTGTTCTAAAGACGCTAAACTTTATTTCACGAGAGGTGAAACGATAGATCCATCAGAAATTATACAAAGTGCAAGAATTGGGATTGATTATGCCGGAGAAGATAAAGATAGACCACTACGGTTTAGCCTTGTAAAATAATTCGCTTGTTTAGAGATGTATAGATATTAAAAAACCTAATCCTCGATATTAATCCTATTGAAAAAACCTGCCATCATAGCCCTCCACACCCGCACTGCAAAGCGTGAACGCCTCGTGTTACGCCTGCTCCCTCCCGGGCCTCAGCGGGTTCCACATTACGAGCTTATATAACTCCTACAAGTTATAATGCCCAAACATCCACCTATCCAGCCGGTGCTTCGCCGGACTATGACAATGGTTCTTCAATATTCATAAAAACCTTAAACTAGGCATTTTCCACTAAGAGCATTTTATGGTCCACTCAGCAAAGAGTTTCAAGCAGGCCCTAGCTGCCCATTAAAAATAGTGATTGTAAAAATTAAAATGTATTGATATTGAAATAAATAATAATTATTTAGGTCTAAATTAATATGGTATCATTTTTTCGCAACAATGTTTTAATAGTCTTCTCCTAATGTAAACAAATAATAATTCCGCGATCATGATTTTTAACATCCAACATTGAATTCATTTCAAGCCAGCCAGCTATATTGTATAGAATATCTTATATTCTTTCCTCGGATAATAACCCTCGATTGACAAATTTTCTTTTTGCCATCGTGAGGAATTCTTTAGTATCGGGAAAAACATAAGTTATTCCATCACCGTCGTCTTCGACTGTCATCTTCTTTGAGAAGATCAGACCATTAACTTTTTTTTCAAGATCATTAATCCGCATGAGATAACGTTATTTTTAAAAATTCAAAAATCTGGATATCATCTATGTATTACGCGTGATTTATCACATATTTGGATTGAATGCATTAGAGATAAATTATTGGATAATATTAAATCAGAGAAAATTATGATGGAATGATTAAATAAAGCAGATCATCAACAATTTTTTTAAGGAGAGCAAGAACTTTTTCATAAGATAGAATTTAGTTTTTTATAAGTATCAGTATCTAAGGAAGTAATTTTTTTCTATTAATTTTTATTCTTTTCCTTTCCGACATTATTTTCACCTTTTTGACATGGCACCATAATCGTCTCTATGCTTCGAGAAAGAG
>DXJM01000323.1 GCA_019057355.1 Promethearchaeota archaeon
AATTTAATTTTAAATTTTTCAGTGGTACAATTTTAAAAACGATAGATAATGAAAACTCAATCTATATATGACGAGATATCATACATTTCTTCCGATGATTATTCCTATTTGAAAAGGAACAGTGATCCCCTTATAAAATATGTATTACTAATAATAGCGTCTTTAGCAACAATTTTTATATTTTTAATAATCATATTTTTATTTTCATACGGGATGTCTTTCTTTTTTGAAATACCCCTTATAGACTTTCTTTTTGGAACTCAATGGATACCGAGTGCTGATAGATATGGTGCCTTTCCCCTCATTTTAGGAACATTATTACTTACAATGGGTGCAATTATTATTGCTTTCCCATTAGGATTAGGCACGGCCATCTTCATAGCAGAAATTACCCCTCAAAAAGTGAGAAAAATTTTAAAATTTTTAGTAGAAATTCTCGCAGGTATCCCCTCAATTGTGTATGGATTTTTTGGAATCATGATAATCAATACTTTTATAAGAAATACTTTTCAAAATTCAAATGGATACACTTGGCTTTCAGGATCGCTAATATTAGCATTTATGGCGCTTCCTACAATTGTGTCTGTTTGCGAAGATGCAATAAGGGCGGTTCCTAATTATTATAGAGAAGGATCTTATGCGATGGGAGCTACGAAATGGCAGACAATTCGTCATGTCGTGCTCCCCGCAGGGATGTCGGGAATTACTGCGGGAATTATTTTGGGAATTGGTCGCGCATTAGGAGAAACAATGGCGATGATGTTAGTAATAGGAAATTCAATGATCATTCCTTCCCCAATAACAAATGTATTTTCGTCTATTTCATGTATTACCGCCGCTATTGGTCTCGGGTGGGGACCCGCTCAACAGGGTAGCTTACAACAAAGATCGTATGTCGCATTGGGAATCATACTTTTTATCATGACTTTTATTATCAATAATATATCGGTTATATTGCTGTCTCGAACAAGGAGAAAATTCACTGGTGAAAAAAAAAAATTTCGATTTTTCAATCTAAAAACTACTAAATATTATATCCTCTTAAAGAAATATCGAAGATTGCTCATTACAACCACTATATCCTTAATTATCTTGCTCATTTTCCAAGACCTTCAATCAAGAATTATTGCTCTCGTCTTATGGATTTTTTTAAGTTTAGTTTTTTATGGAATGAGCATTTCATCTAAAAAGAATAAAAAGCTCATTATCTATGGCATCATTTTAACTTTTACGTGCTGGATTTTTATTACGTGGTGGGGGCCTTTCTTGGCAATTTTCTATACCTTGATCATATTTGGGGGAATATTAGTAATAAGAAAGTTATCTTCCGTGAATCAACAGAGATTATGGTTAACAATAATTTTTATATTCTCTGTTATCTCCATATTAATTGTTGGTTCTATTCTCACATACATTGTATTAAATGGATTACCAATAATTACTCGGCCAGGGTATTTTACAAAAAGCCCTTTGGAGGGAGGTATATATCCCGCAATAGTGGGAACGATTCAATTAACTATTGGTTCCCTTTTTATTGCCTTACCTTTAGGAATCGCTGCGGGAATTTATCTTTCAGAATATGCAAAAGAAAAAAGGTTCACAAAAATCATTCGAGCAGGAATTGACAATTTAAATGGAACCCCCTCAATTATTTTTGGTCTTTTTGGATTCATATTTTTTGTAATATTTTTAGAAATAGGAAGGAGCTTATTGGCAGGCATGCTCACCTTGAGTTTAATGATCCTTCCAACAATCATTAGAACGACTGAAGAAGCAATAAAAGCAATTCCTCAATCGTTCAGGGAAGGGAGCCTGGCACTTGGCTCAAGCAAGTGGCAAGGGATAACCAAAATTGTAATTCCCGCTGCCATACCTGGAATTCTTACCGGAGCTATTTTAGGAATGGGTCGAAGTTCCGGAGAAACAGCACCTATAATGTTTACTGCCACAACTGCTACTGCTCGATATATTACACTTTCTTTACTAGAACCCGTCATGGCTTTAACATATTATTTATTACGATTGTTAATAGAAGTAAAAGAAGGATATATAGAAGCACCGGGAGTGGCTTTAACATTATTACTATTAGTTCTAATTTTTTATGGTATAGCTTTTATTTACCGAAATAGATATGAAAAAAAAAAAAATTGGTGATAGTGATATTTCAAAATCAAAAGACTCTCAATTAATTCACGATGAAAATAAAAAAAACGACGTGAATAACATGATCAGCTATGAAGAAAAGAATAGAATGAATACAAATAAAGAAAAGATAGAACTTCCCGTGATTGAAGTCAAGGATTTCAATTTATGGTATGACGAGAATTATGCTCTAAAAAATATTAACATATCCTTCCCAAGAAATAAGATTACCGCAATTATAGGTCCATCCGGCTGTGGAAAAAGTTCATTATTGCGATGTTTTAATAGAATGAATGACGTTATAGATAATTGTAAGATTCAAGGACGTGTATTATTTAATGGTAATGATCTCTATGCAAAAAATGCGGATATCCGGTTGAATCGAAAAAAAATAGGTATGATTTTTCAAAAACCAAATCCCTTTCCAATGTCGATATATGATAACATTACATATGGTCCGAAACTACATAAAATTGAGGATAAAAAAGTTCTTGATGAGATTATTGAAAGATGCTTGAAAAAAGCAGTACTCTGGGATGAAGTAAGTGATCGTTTAGAGGAAACCGCAATGGGGCTATCGGGAGGACAACAACAGCGGTTATGTATTGCGAGAGCACTGGCGGTAGAACCCGAAATATTGCTCATGGACGAACCAACGGCATCTCTTGATCCTATAGCTACTCAGAAAATTGAAGAATTAATTTTGGAGCTTAAGAAAAATTGGACAATAATAATTGTAACACACAATATGCAACAAGCTGCTAGAATTAGTGACTACACGGGTTTCATGTACCTGGGGGAGTTGGTTGAATTTGGAAAGACTATACAAATTTTTGAAAAACCAGAAAAAAAAATGACTGAAAATTATATTACAGGAAGGTTTGGATAGATATAAAAATGACATTAGAAATGCACAAGGATATTAAACAACTTAAAAATCAAGTTTTATCGATGGGTAGTCTGGCTTTAGATATGCTAGAAAGCTCAATTAATGCTTTAATAAGTAAGGATGTAGATTCAGCAAGAAAAATAGAAAAAAAAAAAGAGGAATTAAAAAATTACGATTACAAAATTGAAGAAAAAACTCTTCGCCTCCTTTACTTATTTCAACCCATGGCAATTGATTTCAGGAGAATTGCAACGATATTAAAGATGATAACATATTTGACCAGAATAGGACGTTATGGAAAAGATATCTCCAAAATAACTCAGGAAATTGCCTTAAAAAGATCACCAGATGTACCCATTAATATAATTCATATGTGGGAACACATTCATTATATGATTTCTAAAGTACTTGAAGCTTTTGATAAAAGCGAAATTGATCAAATAAAAGATTTTAAAGAAAGGGATGATGAAGTGGATAAATTCAGATGGTCAATCTTTAGAGAATGCATAACCTATATGATGGAGAATCCACAATCCATAACTGTTTACGCACATTATATAATGGTCGCCCGATACTTGGAAAGATGTGGTGATCATGCTTGCAAAATGGCAGAAAAAATCCATTACATGGTTACCGGTACTCATATAGAAATTAGTTAAACCAAGTTACCGCTATAATTTCACAATTCTTATTTTTTAGCTTAATTTTGTATGTATAAATATGAGGTTAACCTAAGAAAAAAATTACCTATAGTATCCAAATCCTACTTTAAAATAGATAAAATTTGGATTAAAAATAATATAAAGATTATTAAAAAGAAATAATAGCGGGGGTTCGAGTTCCAGTCTGCTGGAAAACAGCTTTTCTGACCTTTGAACGAACGATCTCAGGGTTTCCTCATGGTAAAGAAAGAGATGTACCATATATGAGCCCTGCGGCATAAACCAGGCTAGCCCACCCCGCTTTAAATTCTGGTAAAGCTCCTCTATTCTGAGATTTCCTCTGAATGATATCTTCACGCGCTATGCTTTTACTATTTTTTTTTGATGAAGACATAATATTTTATATTTGTCAAGACAATTAAAATTTTTGCTTAATTCTTAGTGATTTTTTATTAGTTTTACCTTAATATATTATTTATACCTTCATTAAATATTCCTTAGAAGAATTTATCCTAGCCTCTTTATAACATGACAATAGTATTATAATTTTGAGAATTAAAAAAGGGATGGATACCAATTATCACCTTCATAAACACTAATTTATTACACTCTTATCCTATAAATTTTTGAACAGTATTGTATTTCAAATGGCAAGGAAACATGATTATTCCTTTTTTGGTCAAAATACGGGGTTAATTCTTAGCACTTCCTCACAATATGAACCTTTTCTGTTTATTCGATGTATAAAGAGGAAATCTGATGGAAATTGGGAAAAATATTCTAATGGAGAGGGAAAAGTAATAAAAATTTCATTAGAAGAAATGGTAATGATTATAGAGGTATTGAATAGCAAGAAGCTCAATTGGACTAGTTATCACACGTTTAAAGACGATAAAACACAATTTTCATTTGAATGGGAAGATAAAACTATGAAGGTATTATGGATAAAAATAGTTAATTATTCAAAAATGCTCAATTTTGCACAAGTAGATATATTAAAAAGGTTATTAGAGCATGTTTTAGACGAGAAGATTGAGCATGCTACTGTAATGAATAATGAGGAAAATAATGGAGAAGAACAAGAAAATTATTGTTCTAAAAATTTTCAAATTAAAAAAAGACAACATCAAGAAACAATTTTTCGAGGAAACAATGAAAAGTCCAATTATAAGATAAAAATAGAAAACAATAAACCCGAAAAGGATACAACGAAAGAAATAGTTCATTTGAATGGGATAATACAAGGAGAAACCGAAAAAGCATTTTTAATTAATTTTAATTCTGGGCAGGAGACCTGGATCCCAAAATCTACTATTCACGGAAATTACTCTCCAAGAAAAAATCATGAACAAGAATTTTTTGTTGAATATTGGATTTTAAAAAGGAATAAAATTTCCCTCGATTAATAATGATTATCAATTCAAATGATTATTTTTTTATCTCATCTCTGAAAAAAGTAACCTTAATTTGAATTCTTAATTTAACTTAGACATTCACAAGTAAAAATGAAAATTTAATAAATGGAACTTCTAATTGATCTACTGCTAAATCCTTGGTTTATTATCAGCTTTTTATTTTGGGGAATTGTTGGAATTGCTGTATATATATTGAGAAATAAAAAAGACGCTGTATATGTGTTTTTTCCCCTCCTTGCAATGTTTAAGACAAAAAAACTAAACAATATAATAAGAAGGATATCTCGCAAAGTTCCTCGATTTTGGAGAATTTTTTGGACAATTGGGATTTTTATCAGCTTTTCTTTCACTATTTATGCATTGTGGTTTTTTTTCGTGAATTTTATAGAACTCATATTCAGACCTCAAATTACCAATGTTGTAACACCCTTGATTCCTGGTGTTACAATAGATCTCCCTTCTTTTTCTTACCTAATATTGCCCTTATTATTTATTATGACCACTCATGAGCTTGCACACGGAATATCTGCAAATGTAGATGGTTTGGAAGTAAAATCCTCAGGAATTCTTGGTGCCGGGGTCTTTTTTATAATTGGTTTTGGAGCTTTTGTTGAGGTTGATGAACGAAAATTAAGATCTTCTAAATTTAAAAGGTCCACTAGGTTAAGAGTTGCAACCTCTGGAACGTTTGTGAATGCAATAACAGCCGCAATTGGGCTCCTCCTCCTTATAAGCTTTCCATATATGATAGCGCCTCATTACACGCGCGCATATCAGATAGATAATATATTAATCGCGAGAGATGGCGGTTTTAATGATGGAAACTTGACGCGTGGGGATGTTATTGTAGGAATCAAAGAAGGTGAAGGTTCTTATGTATATATTGATTACAATTTTGGTATTAGCCTTGATATGATATTATCTAATAAAACAGGCATTTCATGTTCAGTTGGAGATGTATTAACTTTTTTAACATACAATCCTGTCTCTGATATTCAACAAGAAAAAAATATTACCCTCGGTCCACGCTATTATTATGGTCTTGAATTAGAGCAATATAATGAAAGTGCTATAATCGTAACAAAAATCCATAATGAAGCAGAAGGTGGGAATAACTATAATACAGGATTAGAAGTAGGATCAATAATAACAAAAATTAACGGAACTAATATTAATCATACCTCCGGAGAGACCCTTGGAATGTTTTTAACGAATTTTAATCTTAAAGAATTCAATTTAACTGATTCAGATGATGTGATCCACCCTTTAAATATATCTACTACCGGAGTCTATATTGGAATTGCTCCAAAGGGGCTTTATTGGATGCATGCTAACGATTTTGCTAAATTATTCACTCCTGCTTGGCCAGAATTCTTATATCGAACAGTATTCTGGTTATTTGCCATCTCGTTTAGTATTACCCTTTTTAACATGCTCCCGTTGCCGATTTTTGATGGAGATCGTGCTGTCAAGGAAATAATTAATGGCATCGTAGGTGAAGGTAATTATGATTTGAGAAAAAAAAAAAAGAAAAATTCCATTACACAAAGGATGATAAAAAACTAAATTTATCAGAATATCGGGTAGAATATGTAGAGCATGTAAAGATTTATCCCAAAGAAGATACCCGTGGAGATACTTTCATTTCAAAAATAAAGAAAAATTTGATGAATTCTGATAATACCCATTCAAGGGATAGGAATGAGGTTATCTTGAAAGAAGATAATTACTCTCTTACTGATGATCTTGGTGATGGTTTTCAAGATACCATTGTTCTAAATCTATCAAATGACGGTGATATAGATGAAAATTCAATAATTGAAGTATCATATGAGTACTTGCAGGACAGTCGGATTAATATTAAAAAATCCATATTAAATACCATAAGGATTATCACCCTTTTCATTGTTGCCGGTAATTTCATTCTTTCTTTTGTAAAATTTGGATTCAACTTATTTTGGCTTTAAAAATTTATTCAGACGTGAATGTTATGGCTGATTTACAAGATTTTCTAAAAATAGGACACTGTACAAGTTGTAAGAAGGATTCGTTCATCATTCATAGGAGGCATTCTGGAGACAAACTATGCCAGAATTGTTTTGCACAAAGCATTGAAAAAATAATTTATAAAACGATCTCAAAATATAAGATGCTCCAACCAAAAGATAAAATCGTTGTTGCTCTATCTGGCGGTAAAGATTCGCTTACTCTTTTGTACAACTTGATACAAATTCAAGAAAAAAATTATCAAGCTGAATCCATGATTGCATTATCTATTGATGAGGGTATTCATGAATACAGGGATCTTAGCATTAAGCATGCTCGCGATTTCTGTAAAAAATATAATATAGAACATGTGGTACTTTCTTTTAAAGAAAAGATCGGAATCACTCTCGATGAAATCAATAAAACACGGGAAGATCTTGATAATCTAAGATATGCATGTAATTATTGTGCTGTAATAAGACGTAGATTAATTAACGATGGGGCAAGGGAACTTGGTGGAAATGTAATAGCACTAGGGCATAATCTAACTGATATGGCCGAGACATACCTAATGAACATACTGTTTAATAGATTTCATTTAATTTCTAATCAGTATTTATTTAAACCTGCATCTTCAGATATCAATCGATATTTTCTAAAAAAAATAATCCCGTTAATGAATGTTCCGGAAGATGAGATATCTCTCTATTCAAATATTAAGAAAATTGATTATCATGCGTCCCATTGTCCTTTTAGAGAGCAAGATCCAATATTGAGAAAGAGAGTGCTGAATTTTATTGAAGAATGTAAGTATTATAGCCCAGAAATAGAGTTTAATCTCTTTAATGGATTCTTGAAGTTATCGGAAATGTTCTATTCCCAATCATATCCGAGAGAATATAATTCATGCGAACAATGTGGATATCCAAGTGGTAATGAAAAGTTATGTAATTATTGTCAATATGTAAATAAATTTAGGAAGTAGTCTTATTTTATCATATAACTTCCCATCTCTTTTAATTTATTATATTCTCTCACTTCTTCCTTAAACAAGGGAATTTCAATGAGATTTTTTCCCATTTTATTGCCAAAAATTTCCTTGATTTTATCCAAATTCTTTTGTTGCATTATTCTTCGAGCTTTACAAAAATCACATAAATCCACCTGATCTTGATATAGTTGGTTAACAATGATATTTGAATTTGGGATATCATATTTTATTAATTCATTTATGAATCTTCCCGTTTCGGTAATAGCCATTTCTTCAGGTATCATGACAATAACGAAATTGTTTTTGGATGGGTTCATTAAATCCTCCCTAGCATTTAAAATTGAATTATTATATTTTTCCAATAATTCTAAGGAATTATCCTCATCTTTCTCTTCGCGAGAAAACATCCTTTTCAAGACACCTAGCATCTTGCCCATTTTCAACCTCATTTTCAAGATTTTACCTATCCAACTGGATAAAGTTTCAGGTAATCCCAAAAATCTTAATGTATGTCCCGTTGGTGCGGTATCAAAAATAATTAAGTCATATTCATGCTCTTTTTCAATGAATTCTAATACTTTCCCAAAAGCAAATGCCTCATCAATTCCTGGGGGATTCATCGATGTTAATTCCTGAAGATCTCCCATGCCAAATCCTTCTAGTAATCCCCCCATGCCCATATCGGATAATCCACTTTCTCCTAGAGGATTAATGCTTGTTAAATTGTGCAATTCTGTCATGTTTGTACCGGGATTTATTTCTAAAGCGGTTAATTTTGGAATTCCTTTTATAGGAGTAGTTTCTCCCGGGAGTAGTTCTACACCTAAACTATCACCTAAGGAATGAGCAGGATCAGTACTTATAATTAAGGTATTGCGTCCTTGTTCGGCAGCCCAAATAGCTGCACTCGCAGCACTACTCGTTTTTCCAACACCACCCTTACCTCCAAACATGACCATTTGTAAGTTCATTAATGCGTGTTTTAGGTCCATATCAAGCGTCCCTCATTAATCCTATGATTGATCTTTTTTAAAAATAAAGATTATTTTAATAGCTAACTTTATATCGTAAAAGACCAACTATCCCTCCAAAAGTGCTATATAAGGATTCTCCTAATTCTGTTTCTGAAGATATTATTTCAACATCTGTTCCAGTCGTTTCTGCGATATCACCAAGTTCTTCAATTATTGATTGTTTTTTAAGTACATTAAACGTACTTGAACTACATTTAGGACAAATTTCTTCCTGAATTTTACTTTCTAAAGTGACTAATTCCTGTTCTCTGGCACGTCTACTTTCTACATGATCACAATTTGAACATCCCAACTCCAAATTATATATGTCTAATCTCTCAGATAGGATTAAAACATCAACAGCACCATAATTCAATGCTTTTTTGACTTCATCATAACCATATATAGCTAGATCGTTATCATTGGTCAATTCTTTCATGAACCTGTTCATGATCTTATTCTCACGAACATACTTGATGTTCTCCATTTGATCCTTAACCTTTTCTACTAAAGCCCTAAGACCTTCAGTACCACCATACCCCAAATCAACAACATCTAAAATTTTTTCTCTTAGTCTATAATCCAAGCTTTCATCGCTTACAAACTTTTCTTTTGAAGAACCAGGACCTCCAATAAAAATGCCATGCAATTCTTCCATGCCTAAAAATAATTCGTTAACATCATCAGAGATTCTCCTGTAAAAATTTTTTTCCCCCTCCTCGATCAACCGTTCAAATCTTCTTTGTGATTGTCCTCCTGCCCTGTGTTTGCCGTGGATACCTGAAGTATAGTCCCTTACAACTTCCATGTGGCTCCCTCTAACATATCCAACGGCGGACTCTTGTCTACCAATGCATAACAAACCGTATGTCTCTTTTGCTTCAAGAGTTTCTTCTAATGGCCATAATAAAAACTCGCTGGCACAGTGATACCTGAATGTTTTCACCTTCTCCGGAGGATCAATGATGTATTTTTCCATCTTTTCGGTACCTTGCGTGTTATTTTGAGGTATTGCTCCTGCAAATAATACTATCCCATTTTCGGGGACATCCCTATAGTTTTTTAACATCCCCAATAACGTGGAAATACCATCTAATACGTTTTTTCTTGTTAATTTTGATTTAATGTTCTGACTTTCACTAATCTCATTCTTGAGGTAATTAGTCACATCAGATAATTTTCTATCGTGAGGGATATAAAGTGAAATTAATTCTGTATGAAAACCTTTTTTTGATTTGAGATCATCTAACATTTTTTTTGTCTTGTAAACCTTCAAATCGTTGGTTTTATGTTTTTCTTCCATATTCATCACTATTTACAAGAAGAATAACCTTCCACAAGATTAATATTTTTTCCTCAATACCTAATGATTTTTAGAAGGATTCGGATCAAAAAATCCCCCAATTTTAGATATCCCCAAAAGGTTCGTAAAAAAATAACATTTTTTATCTAATTAACTACATTTTAATATA
>DXJM01000324.1 GCA_019057355.1 Promethearchaeota archaeon
ATATTCAAGATATATCAAGTTTGATGAGATATCTCGAATGTTGTTAATGAGCTCAAAATTAAAAAATGTTTTTAAATAATATTCTATCATGCAAGTAAAAAATTCCGAAAAAACCTCATCTAAATCATGCAAACCCTTGATAGTTAATTTATCCTTTTTTAGAATAAAATCTATCGTGTTAAACCACCTAAGCCCCGTGTTACTCAAAAAAGTGATGATATTTTTGGAATAAACCTTAAAACTTTTAAAATCCATTGGCTCGGGAATGTTGAATCGTGTAATATCGGCGAGTAACTTTGCGATTTCGCTGACTAATGAATTTTTTAACTCGTCATCTGCTTTCGATAATAATTGACAAAAAATTGATTTGGTAATAATCATCATGTTGGTTGTCTTTCGAAAAGACTCTAAATTTATCCAATTTTTTACAGCTTGTTTTGCTACTAAACTTCTAGATCTATTTTCAATTTTAGCAATAGTTTCCAATTTATTGATTTCAATTGGAGAGAGTCTAAATCCTAAATAATTGTTTTTATTTTCTAATTTTTTCGAAGACATGCTCATATCACTTCGGAATCAATACAACAAAAAAAAATTATATGTTACATATTAATGATACCATTGTTTTTAAAGTTATCATTTGAAAACATTTAAATAATTTGATCATAATAATATCAATTAAAGTTATAATAAAAAAAATAAAAAAAATCAATTCTGGAGGTAATCTCATTGGTTGATGACTGGTTTGATGGTCCTAAGAAAAAAGGGAAAGCAGGCTATGATGATGAGGAGGATGACTGGGACGATGATGACGATGATGACTGGGATGAAGATGACGATGATGACTGGGACAATAATGATGATTTTGAGGATTAGTTCTAAAAATGATTAATATCATGTCCAAAATAGTGATTTTTTTTAGATTTTTTTTTTCTTTTCTATTTTTAATTTCAAATACTAAAAACCATAAAAACTATATTAAAATAGAGGCAATATCAAATAAATGATAAATAAAGAAAATACCCAAAATTCAAGATGTTTAGGTCCTGTTCTCAATTTAGAAGAATATGTGCGTAAGGATTGGTGGAACCATATATTTAACAAGTTCTATTTGAAAACAGATGGAGATGTAGTGAATGATAAAAATATAACTACTAAAGAAATTGATCTTTTTATAGAAATAATGAATTTTAAGACCCAAGAATCAATTTTAGATTTATGCTGTGGTCAAGGGAGGCACTCTTTAGAGCTTGCCAGAAGAGAATATCATAGAGTACAAGGCCTTGATCGCTCACAATATTTAATTCAAAGGGCGAGAAAGACGGCAAAAAAAGAAAACCTGCCCGTTAGGTTTCAGGAGGGTGATGCAAGAAAGCTTCCATTCCACCCGGATAAATTCGATGCCGTTATGATTCTTGGCAATAGTTTTGGTTATTTTGATACTATTAATGACGATCTTCGGGTTTTGACTGAAGTGCAAAGAGTTTTAAAACCTTGGGGTCGTATTTTAATAGATTTATCGGATGGAGAGTATCTTAGATCATCTTATCAACCTCGTTCTTGGGAATGGATAGATAAAAACCATTTTGTGTGTAGGGAACGTTCCCTATCAATCGACAAGCAAAAATTAATATCCCGAGAAGTCATAACGCACGTGAACGATGGGGTAATGGTTGATCAATTCTATGCTGAAAGATTATATTCCCAAGATGAAATATTTGATTTGTTGAAGAAAGCGGGATTTACTGATATTAAATTTCATCAACAGATAACTCCTGACTCTTCGAGAAATCAAGATTTAGGGATGATGGCAAGAAGAATTTTAATTAGTGCAATCGTTAGAAAAGATTGGACACAAGTAAAAAGCAAAAAAAGCGTTATTAAGAATGTGACGGTCCTTTTTGGTGATCCACAAAAACCTGATGCATTAAAACCTTCAAAGATTTTTGATGATGATGATTTTTATACTATTGATAAACTAAAAGAAGCTCTAAGGCAAATAAAAGGTTTTAATTTCAATTATTTAAACGACCACAATACCCTAATTAATGATTTGATGATTAATCGTGGAAAAATTGATTATATTCTAAATTTATGTGATGAGGGATATTACAATAATCCGCGCTTTGAATTACACGTGACCGCATTATTGGAGATTCTTAAAATTCCTTACTCAGGAGCGGGCCCGCAGTGCCTTTCGTATTGCTATGACAAGTCTTTAGTAAGAGGGATTGCAAAAGAGATGGGTATTCCCGTACCAGAGGCTCTCTATGTCAAGCCCGAAGATAAATTTTTTGATTTACCCTTGTATTTCCCAGTATTAGTCAAACCAAATTTCGGAGATTCAAGCTTTGGTATAACAAAAGAATGCGTTGCTAGTAATGGAGAAGAACTAATTAATGCAATATCAAAAATCCGTGAAAATTTTGGGTATAATTCCCCTATAATTGTAGAACAATTTCTCCCGGGAAAAGATCTGACATTAGGAATCATTGGTAATCCTCCTTTAGACTACACTCTCCTTCCAATCGCCGAGGAGGATTATTCTGCTTTACCATCCGATTATCCTAAAATATGTGGTTATGAAGCTAAATGGTTACCTGACTCTCCATATTGGTGTTTAAAGTCCATTCCTGCGATCCTCCCAGAAACTACAAAACAACAGATTGAAGTCTTTAGTTTAAAACTTTTTGAACGCTTGGAATGCCGAGATTATGCGCGATTTGATTGGAGATTAGATGCAGAAGGAGAACCTAAACTCTTGGAAGTCAATCCTAATCCTGGTTGGTGTTGGGATGGTCATTTAGCAAAAATGGCCAATTCTATGGGATTATCATATAAAGATATGTTAATGGAGATCCTGAACGCAACTGAAAAGCGAATCGGGCTACAAAAAATCCATAACGGATTGGATAAAAAATAAACCTCATCTTACCTGATTTCAGGTTAAGAATTTTTTTTTTTTAATACTAACCCAAATAAACAATACTCATTCGACAACAAACACTGTTCATTTTTTAATGCGTGTAAAGTGGATTCAAACCGTTGAATGTTTCCCGTATTTTATTCTCAGATGCGCACTTGCGCCCTGTCACCCTATATTGAGCATTCTTCTGGCAATATTCTCTCGTTTCAATCAATCCTTGAAATAAGCTTTTATGTGATGGATTAATTGTTCCTTGAAGTTATTTATAAAATTAAGCACAAGAGCATGGTCATTTTAATGCAGTAGCACGATGCTCCAAGGAACAGCCCTCTAGCCTCTCTTGGAATGCTGAGAGCCATTAATGAACGAATTTCTTGATCCGATCTAAAGACGTTAAATCCAAAATCCTTAGATTAAATTAGAGTTCAAACAAGAAGACAATCATTCCAAAAATGTAGAAATCAAATAATATTGTTATTAAAAGATAAAATCATCAAAGTTATCAAGTGATAGTTTTAATATCAATTGATAATTATGAAAATATCTCATTTTCTTCTTTTAGAATTAGATTTTTCATTTATCATCAAGATTATAATTCCAATAATGGTAATTTCCTTAATTAATTGCCTTATGAGTACAATTTATAGAACTTTAAATTCCATTTACTTAATTAAGTGGCCAGAATTATCTTTTATTACACAAGAACAACTATTGAAATCATTAAATTTATTAAGGTGCATTATTTTTACTAATATAGAAGAATTTAGGGATAAAGCTCGTCTAGATTTGTACATATTATGAATAAAATTATTAAGATTATTTTCAGAGGTTTATATCATGTCCCCCCTCATTAATGCAATGAAATTCTGTCAAAATGTTGTTAAAACTTGATATTTATTAATTAAATTGCATTGGTAATTTCTTTCTATCTTTATAAATAATAAAATTTAAAGAAATTAATA
>DXJM01000325.1 GCA_019057355.1 Promethearchaeota archaeon
TCAGTTGAATAATAATATAAATCTGAGGCATCGTTCCATAATCCATTCCCCATTTTCTCAAAAACTAATATTGCATGATCTAAATAAGTAGTATCATTGGTATAAAGGTAAAATTCTAAGAATGCCATTATTCCTAGAGCATTAATATCCAATCTTTTCTTCAACGACTCTCCCCCAACAGGACCCCAATTAGATGTCGCCTCGATTTTAAATCCTTTATTGTCAGAATCCCATAAACTAACCATCAATTTTTCCAGGGTTTGATTTGCATAATTAAGTGCCCCGTTTTGAATCTCAGTATCGTGAAAATCAGGTGATCGTGCAATTAACATATTAGCTAAAATAGCATATAAATTAACATCGGCAAGCTTGTATGCAGATGTTGATGAATTGGAAGTATAATAACCCTTATTTACGGAATCCCAAAACTCTATTCCATTTATAAGATTATAAAACTTGATTATCTCCGAATATGAAGAGGAAACATAATTTTCAAGCAGTAAGTATAGGGGCATTACATTATCGATGAGATACCTATTATCATCCAATATTTCCCCTGTCGAACCATTAATTGAATGAATAAAACCGTAGGAACTTGAATTTTTATAATACCATAGATTAGTAGATTTTAATTCCATAAAATGGGAATAGATCTCGCCACCACCAAGGACCTCAAGTTTTTTCTCAATAGTATTATAAAAGAAAAGATTATCGTATGAATAAGTACTATAATCAATTATATTGCCATCAGCATCACCATTCCTGTAGTAAAGCATGTCAGAGGCTGATTTATAGTTGTTCTTAAAAAAAGAACAGGTATTATACAGGTGGTACAAATATGGTGGAACGAAGTCTTCGGATGATGGATGACCACTACTAGTAAGAAAATGAGGATAATAAATATCTGAAATGATATATTCATCATGTTCTGAGATGTGTTGATTTGAAGTGATATTAATCAAGAGAATGCTACACATGAATATAATGATAAAAAATAGACTTAAACAATGTTTTAAATGAATTCTGAATTTATAACTGTTAATTTTTGACTTTTGAAATCGACGAGTCCGCATTTACTATTCATTCTTGTGTTTCATGTAATTTCGATTTATTATAAAAAGATTTCTTGATTAAATAATTTTTTTTTTTTTCATATGATTTTTGTTTTCACGTGTTTTGAGAGTTCGGAAACATTCAATCTAATTTGTTGCATGGAATCCCTATCTCTTAATGTCACCGTGTTATCTTCTAGAGATTGATGATCTACAGTAATACAAAAAGGAGTTCCTAATTCATCTTGTCTTCGATAGAGTTTACCGATAGCTCCCTTTTCATCGTAAAAAGAGATGATGCGTGCCTCTATCATGCTTTTATATATATTTTTTGCTAATGCTGTTAATTGAGCATTATTTTTTTTCAAGGGAAAGATAGCAAGGGTGTTTGGAGCCAGCTCGGGAATTAATTTTAAAACAATCCGATTTTCTTTACCTGCCTCTTCAACAGTAAAAGCGCATTCAAGAAGGGTATAGATAATTCTATCTGGACCAAATGCTATTTCAAGAATTTGGGGAATTTCTTTTTTTTTTGGATCGTTTCCCATTGAAATTTCAAAATTTTGATTTGAAAATTCTCCATGCCTTTTCAAGTCATAATCTGTTCGATCATGTACTCCACAAATTTCAACCCATCCAAATTGAGTAGTTTTAATTTCCAAATCCCAGGCATCATCTGCATAATGTGCCCTTTCATTAGGGGAATGTTGACGAAATCGTATAATTTCATCCGGGTATCCTAATATTTTCGTTAAATAAAATGCAAGATGCAAGCAATAGGCATAAGCAGGTTTCTTCAATATTTTCTTATTCAGTGCTTCTTCTGAAGATATCATTTTTGGAGTATCAACATGTTGTTCTTGAAGTCTCCAATCCAGCAAGGGCATTTTAACTTTTTTAATAGCTTCATAGTCTTCAAAATCCATTTCTTGATCCTTTCCTATAAATAACTGGAGTTCAAATTGATCAAATGCTCTCATTCGTAGTACTTGTTGCCTGGGAGATATCTCATTTCTATAAGCTTTCCCATATTGAAATACTTTTACGGGATATTGTTTTCGGGTATCTTGATCTAATCGATTAAAAAGTAAATAAGTGGTTGTGGCGGTCTCAGGTCTAAGATATGCTATATTTCCCGCTCCGACTTCTGTTTTTAACATTAAATTATATTCTTCAATCTTTCCAAAAGGAGTGTCACATTTTTGACATTTTAGCTCATTATTATGGATTAAGTCCTGCATTTTTTCGTAGGACATACCATCGATCATTAGATCAGGGAAGGATTCTTGAAGGAATTTATCTGCTCTTACTAAGGTATCACATTTTTCGCATTTTAATACAGGATCAATAAAACGTTCCAGGTGCCCAGATGCTTTCCACACAATTTCTGGCATGATAGTTGGACATTCAACTTCACCAAAGCCAAAGGCTCGCAGTTCGCGTCGAAAAAGCGTTAAAATATTATTTTTTAAAGCCATTCCAGCAGGTCCATATGAATAAAATCCCGCTAAACCTCCATAAATTTCTGGTGAAGGGCCCCAAATAAACCCGCGTCGTTTTAAAAGTGAATTGAACGTTTCAATATTATCTTCGATAATCATAAATTTCAAAACATAATTTTAATAAGATGAAAAATTAAAGATAATATTAGTAGTTTAAGACGATATAGGATAAACCATAAAAAATGAATAAATTAGTATTATAAAATCAA
>DXJM01000326.1 GCA_019057355.1 Promethearchaeota archaeon
AAAAATATAAAAATGGTGAATAAAGAAATGGAAACCGTAATAAAAATGAATGTGGATCAATTTATTAAGGATAGGGAAAATAGATCAGATGCAAAATTTCTTTCTGAACTTCGTGAAGGTTATTTATGGGCTGAAGTTGATAGACAAGAACAATTCATTGAGGAATTAACCCAAGAGCTTGAAACCATGAATGACAAGGACTCTTTTAAAGCCCAGTATCTTGAATCGTGGATCGGAAGCCTAAAAATTGATCTTGAAAAGGATAAAAAACTTCTAAAATAATTTTTTTTTTTCTCTTTCATTATCCATGTAATTCATTTATTTTGTCTTCTCACGCCATGAGCTAGCAAAATTCAATTATTTTCCACTAATTTTTCTCATCCAATACTATTCTTCCACGATTGCAGGCTCATCGATGAAGAAAGGGGTTAATTTTAAGATGGACGCATCATTGTGATATTCATGACAATATTCTACAAGATAGGTCCGCCGGTTGCCTCCGGGTTGGGTAAAATTAACCCCCAGTGCATTAATCTTCAATTGCTTTTAGATGTTTTGGAAATTATCCGATCTACAAAAGGGTTTAAATTGCCCAAGAAACGAAGCGGGTACCCTTATGAGGTATTCATCGCGTATCAAGCATTCGTGCTGCTCTTGCAACGCTCGCCTGAAAAAACAGGCGAATGGTTGAATGAAGCGTGCAAGCAGGCAAATCTTTCCTTTCAAGAGCATGAAACTGAAGAATTCTCGAATGGTAAACAAAGAAGATCTTTTCCAGACCAGCCTGCATTATCCCGATGCTTGAAACAGATGGAAGCGCAGCACTGCACGGAAACCTTCTGGAACCAGGTACTATTTACCCATTTCTTGCTCTTGTCTCGTCTTGGTATCGTTAATTCCGACGTGATCCTGATTGCAGATTACAAGGAAGAGAAGTGCAAGAAGGATAAAAATGATGCCTATTGTTTTGGCACGAAAGAAGGCAAGATGAAGCACAAGACGCTCGTATTTTCGGTGATTTCCAATGGATTGCATCAAGTGATTGCAAACTTCAAGATTTATAAACGTCAAGACAAGCCCCCACTCTTCGAGAGTGTCTTGGATAAGCTTAGGATACATGATTTTACGGTCAAATATGCATTGTTGGATCGTGGTTTTTACCGAAAGCGTCTCTTAACAATGTTCTTAACTCGAAAGATCACGATCATCATTCCTGGGCGAAAATGCACGCAAACAAAACAGATGATTGAGGACTACGTGATGGAAACGGGTAGCCGGTATTGCAAGGGCTCCATGAAGTTAAAATATGTTAAAGGGAAGGGAAACACGTATCTTTGGTTTGACATCCTTTTAGTTGCCAAGCGGAAACATCAGCTTCATGAGATAAAAAAAGATTACCGCAAGGATAATTTACCCCTTGATAAGGCATCAAGGCGCGTTTTCCCTCTCATCGTGTTGCTTGCAAGTCCGAATGGTATATCAAAATTACGAGGAAATGAATCATACATCCGCAATTTATATAGACTGAGGTGGAACATCGAGATTGCATTCCGCGAAATGAATAAACTCGGATTTTCGTTCAGGATTCAAGGTCGAGATGCGCGACTCGGCATCCTGGGCGCAAGATCGTTATTATATAACGTGTGGCAGGTGCAGCGACACCTCTTACGAAAGAGAAACCCCCATGAGCGTGACTTGGAATTAGACGAGTTTCTTGGAAAGACCCATGTCCATCGTGGTGTGGAGTACGTATCTTTCCTTGAGAAAATTAAAACAGACATGATTTCATGAAAAAATATGATGGAGGTGAACATTTATCATGAATTACATATTAAATGATAATAAAAAAAAAAAAAGAAGCTCAAGAATTGCTACTTGGATGAGGCATAAAACCGTACAACCACATCGCAAATTCTCTTGGATTTCTTGATTGCATGATTACACTTCCTGGACCAGTTAATTGCGTGATTAGACCCTCTCCGGAAAGGAAAGTTGATTTCAAACCACCTACTTTTTTAATTTCAAAAGAAACGCTTGATTCCATTGCGACTAGATGTCCATTATCGCAATTAAAGATTTGT
This sequence comes from Promethearchaeota archaeon, assembly GCA_019057355.1. Taxonomy (GTDB): domain Archaea; phylum Asgardarchaeota; class Lokiarchaeia; order Sigyniarchaeales; family SOKP01; genus FT1-020. The sequence goes on from DXJM01000326.1 coordinate 2,082, forward strand.
TTATCTTCAAGAATAATTTCAAAAAAGGCTCCCAAACACTGAAAATTCTCTATTGGATAAGTGGAACTATACATCAATGTATGATAGAGATTGTTATGGTATTCAGCTTAACATCAAGAGGAAATCAATATTGAACACGAATATTACCTCCTATCAAAGACTTCAAGATAACCTCGGGTCCTACTAATCCCGAAATCGCTTTCTGATCATTTATAACTGTATATGGCACACCAGCAGCATCATAATATTGTCCAATATCTAAATTTGCTGAAATATCTACTATCACGGATCTTATTTTTCCTTTAGACGCAATTGCAAATAAATTTGCAATAGATACTTGCTGAGGGCAGTAAGGGCAAGTATTGGTTATCATCACTTTAATTGTTGATGGATTAATTCTTTCGATAAACTGTTTTATAGTAGCTTCATAATAATTAGGCGTTCCTGCGAAAGCAAACAGAGTTTGAACAAAAGGCTGGATTTCTTGCCCACTTGGTGCTGCTAAATATCTTATTATTTCACGCCCATCATCATCAATAAACAAAATAGTGGGAACTCTCTGTATATCGTATTGTTTCGCAAATTTTGGATGATCATCAATCGATAATTCCTCAATTGTCAATAAACCATTAGAATTCTCTTCATAAATTCTTAAAAGCGCCATGAATTCACCACAATCCATGCAGGCTTGAATCTTTCTACCATTTGGCTCGACAGCCTTAGAAGTAAACACCTTTATTTTCACGGATTTTTTTAATTTTGCCATTTCTTGCTTAATTACTTGCTTGTATTGCTCATCTGAAAACATTTTTTTCTAAAACCTCCGTTTTTATTCTCATTTATGCATACATTCCTCCTAAATCTCTTTTGCCCTTAGTCAATTTTTCTAAAATATCTTGAAGCGTTACCATTCCAGAAATATGTTCCTTTTCGTTTATCAAGGTGTGAGGAACTCCTTGTATGTTATACTTCAATGCAATGTCTGGATTCATGTTTATATCGATGATCTCGACCCTTATCTTTCCTTTTGATAAAAGTGCTATTAGATTTAATAAAGGGACGATCCCCGGGCAATAAGGGCATGATAATGTTATAAAAAGCTTAATGGTTGATTTTTCAATTTTTTTTAAACTCGAACCGATAGCATCCCTGTAATAAGAGTGAACTCCTGAAAAATATTGTAACGTTTCGATAAAAGGAGCTAATTCAGGTCCATTGGGGCTTGCTGTATATCTTAAGATTTCTTTTTCATCTTGATCGACGAATAGAATGGTGGGTATTCTCATCACACTATATTTCTCAGCCAAATCTTTATTTTCTTCGGTAGATATTTCTTCTATTTTTAATTTATCGTTAGATTCACCCGCTAATATTTGTAAGAGATTAAAGATTCCTTCACACGCCATGCATTTTCGTACTTTATTTCCATTATTGCTTATCCTAACATCGGTAAATAACTTTAGGGTAATAGAATTTTTTAATTTCTCCATTCCTTTTTTTATATTTGTTAGTTCATTTGAGGAAAACATTTTTTGTTTTTCTCCATTTTAAACTTTTAATATGAATTAGGGAACATTTAGTTAAAAATTTATTACATTTAGCTCATAAATCATCGAGGTGGAATGCTCTAAATCCAATAATAATTTAGCAGGATTTTTTAATATTTTAAAAATTTGAGCATTAAGATTTAAAACAATAAGAAAAATTCATTTAAAAACTTGAACTCTCGTTAGGAAAAGCTTTAAAGCATATTAAAGTGCACGTTTCATTATTTATAAATGCAGGATAGGATATGGAAAAATATTTCTCTTGAATGGTATTTCCCTACATTAATAATTCGCACATATCTTTCAAGCGTGGTTGTATTTTTTTTCTCCTTCCATATGTCTTAATTATCCAATAAGCATCAGGGCAATAGGTTATAATGTATGTATCATTATAATCGTTAATTTTAAGATTTTTAAAATCTTCCATCCTTTTAAAAGCAATTGCATCAATTACATCTGTTCTAAGCTGATGACCAATACCACCACCGCAACATTTATTAGAAACGTACTCGATGATCGAATAACCACTCTTTTTATAAATATCTTCTAATTTTTCAACAATTTCCGGTATTTCACCATTTCTTAATGGACAAGCGTGTTGAATAATCAACTTCCCTGATTTCTTTTCCTCGGATGGTTCAAAATATTCTGTAAAAAACCTCACATCAATATGAATGGTTCTAAATTCTTTTTTAAATACCAAATAGCAACTTGGGCATATCGTTATGATTGTTTTAAATCCTTTTTCTTGAAAGAGTTCTTTATTCTTATTAACCAAATCATGATAGGAATCAATTGCACCGTTACATAAAATGGGATAACCACAACAGATTTCTTGCTCTAAAATAGTAAATTTTATCCCCTTCTTTTTCAAATATTTGATAATATTTTCTGCATATTTAGGAGTTTTAACCGTTGTGAAACATCCCAGGTATAGCAAGGTCGTTGATTTTTCCAGGTCTTTTTCATTATATTTCACCCTGCTCTTATTTTGGGTAAAAGGGGTGCCATTGATTTGAAGAGCCTTGATCATATCTTTTAAGCCATCAATTTTGTTACCGTCTCGTAGAAATTTCTCTTTTAAGACGAATCTTTCAGTAGTAGTCCCGCATTCATTACAGTGAATGCAATTATACACTTTTAAGAAATCATCTTGGGAGAATTTATATTCTTCTTGATGTTCAATGAGCCAGTTAAGTTCATCATTTGTAATGAAATGATCAGGATCTGCTTCTCGACACGGGCAATAGAAATCTTTTTTGCTCATAATAACAGTTCAAATATATCCTTTGCTTTCGGTTTGATTTTACATTGCTTTGAAAATCGGTTCAATATCCACCAGCAACTTACGCAATATGTGGTGGCGTAATCAACATCATCTCTATTAAAATCATCCATCCTTTTTTTTGCGATCGCATCAATAATGTCCGTTCTATGCATGTATCCTAAGCCCCCCCCGCAACACCAGTGAGGAACATTTTCTATCTCATAACCACTTTTTCTTAGAATATTCTCAACAAATTCAGAAACATCTTCACGACCACGATTAATTAATTGACAAAGATGTTGAAGTTCTACCTTTCCCGCTTTATTAGTTTTTGATGGTTCCAAATAATCAACTACAAATTCAAATTCCGTCTCACTGTCCATTTCTGGTTTGTAAAATTTATTGAATAAGAAATAACATGCAGGACAGAGGCAAATTACCTTCTTAAAATTTTTAAAAATCTCAATATTTTCTTTCTTACATGTTTCAAATTCTTTCATTGATCCGCTCGCAAACCAAGGCCAACCACAACATATCTCAGTTTCTAAAATAGTAAAATCAATGCCTAGTTTAAGAAGATATTGCAGTGAATGTTCAGTATATAGGGGAATCCGAATTGTAGAGAGACAACCCATAAAATATAACGTGTCAGATGTTTCAGGAATGCCTTGAGGTCGCTTAATTCTCATTTTATTAGTGGGATAGGGTGATCTAAATGTTTCAAAACACTCCCGCATCTCTTTTAATCCTTCAAGTGTAAAGCCTTGTTTTAAAAAAACCTCCTTTAATTGAATTCGTTCCATTTCTGTTTCGCATAACCCACAATGAACACAATTATAGACCTTGGAGTAATCGTCTTGTTTAAACTGGATGTTGTTAAGGTCTCGTATCATTTGCTTGACATCTTCATCTAAATAGAAATTCTCTCGATCGACTTCTTCAGTTGGGTATTTTTTCCTATCATTTGGATAGACCACATTTCCATTCTTGTCAACCATTAAAATCTATTCACATGGATTTCAAATAAATATAATTATTATT
>DXJM01000327.1 GCA_019057355.1 Promethearchaeota archaeon
CATCCGAGCTATGCACAAGGATATTACGACCGTGACAATCAATTCTATGTGGACTGGTATGAAATATCCAAAGACCAGGGAAAAATGGAGGATTATATCGCTCAATGGATAACTGGAATTTCCGGAAGGGAAGAATACATAGAAAAATTAGGTCTGGAAAAAGTGAGCAGACTAAAAGCAGGAACCCGATTGGCTGCTCCTGTAAATTATGGCTACTGATGATTGAGAATAATTGATAAGGGAGAAGGAGATGACTTCGTTTACGCCTGATGAAATCATGGTGACAAGGGCTGCAAATGAGCTCAGGAACGGTGAAGTTGTATTTGTGGGCATCGGACTGCCGAATTTAGCCTGCAACCTGGCACGAAGACTTCAAGCTCCTGGTCTTATCCTCATCTATGAATCAGGAGCAGTGGGAGCAGTGCCGTCCCGTCTTCCGCTTTCTATCGGCGACCCTTGTCTTGTTACTGATTCTATCTCTGTCTGTTCGATGGTTGAAGTATTCAATTACTATCTTCAAGGAGGCTTGATCGATGTTGGATTTCTTGGAGGAGCTCAGGTTGATAGATTTGGTAACATCAACTCTACAGTTATCGGAGACTATCAAAATCCTAAGGTACGTCTTCCTGGCAGTGGGGGAGCCTGCGAGATATCCATTCATGCTAAAAAAATCATCATCATATTGAAACAGAACAAAAAAACCTTTCCCGAAAAAATTGATTTCATTACGACTCCTGGTTTTATCGATCGAAGAAATTTGAGAAAGAAATACGGGATGCCTGGAAGAGGCCCTGCCCTTGTTATCACAGATCTTGGCGTATACACTTTCTCCCAAGAATCATTCGAGATGGTACTCACAGAGATCCATCCGCCTAATCCTTCAATTGAAAAAATCAAGAATAATATATCTTGGGATTTAAAAATCAGCAACTCACTTAAGACAACAAAGCCACCAACTGAAGGAGAGTTGGATATCATAAGGAAAGAACTCGACCCAGAAAGAATATATATCCGTTAAAAAACATTATTTTATTTATTATCAATAATTTACGACAATATGTCGGCATGCCGACATTTTGTTTATTTTTTCCTTGATATTTCATCTCTTTTTTTATATGTTACCTTCTAAATAAACAAGGAGATATTTTTTGATCATTGCTGTTGCCAACCAAAAAGGAGGGGTAGGGAAGACCACAACAGCCCTTAATGTTTCTTCCGCTCTTGCTTTTATGGGAAAAAGCACGCTGCTTATCGATACGGATCCACAAGCCCACAGCACCATCTCATGTGTCAAAGAGCCATCACTATATGACAAGTCTCTCTACGACGTATTGGTAAAAAACGATGAAAACATCAGCAACCATATCGTAAGCACAACCATTCCTGGTCTCAATATTGTTATATCTAAAATTTCAATGGCGAAATTGGAACCAACATTACTAGGAGAAATTGATGGCCATTACAGGTTAAAAGACGTCATTGAACCCATCAGAAGAAAATATGATTTTATAATTATCGACACACCTCCCACACTCGGAATAATCACATTAAATGCTTTGGTCGCAGCTGACGCTATAATTATACCTATTCAATCTTCATATCTGAGTCTTGAAGGCACAGATGACCTTCTAGAAACTATTGACAAAGTGAAAAAGGTCGCAAATCCTAATCTTCATATACTTGGAATACTCATCACTTTGCATGATAAAAGAACGAACATTTCAAGGGATGTGGTCAATAAAATAAAGAAAGTATTTGGAAAAAAGGTTTTTAAAACAATAATTTCTAAAAGCGTCAAACTTGAGGAAAGCCCTGCTTATAAAGAGTCTATTTTCACTTATGCTCCTTATTCTGTTGGATCAATTCAATATAAGCAAGTCGCTAAGGAGATATTAAAGCGTGCAAAAAACTAAAAAAACAGGGTTACCAGAATTTATCGATATGAAGCACGACCGCCATTTTGTCGATCTTATATCAACTCGTGTAAAAGGTCCACAAATCAGAATGATTCCTGTCAATAAAATCGATCCTAATCCTCGTCAAGCCAGAAGCGAATTAGGAGAAATGAAAGAATTGATGGATTCTATAAAGTCTAAAGGTATTCTGGAACCAATATTGGTCCGGCCTAAAGGTGGCCGTTATGAGATTATTGCCGGTGAAAGGCGCTTTATGGCATCTAAGAAAGTGGGAATAGATGAAATTCCTTGTATTGAGATGATTGTCAGCGACAACGAAGCCATGGAATTAACTTTAATAGAAAATTTACAGAGAAAAGACCTTGATGCATTTGAAGAAGCAGATGGACTTAGATCCCTAGCTGAAAATTACGCTTACAGTCATGATGAGATATCAAAAAAAATTGGAAAAGCTAGATCCACAGTAACCGAAATGATTAATATAAGTAAAATACCGGAAGATATTAGAAACTTATGCAAAAATCAAGATATTATGAGCCGCAGTACTCTTGTAGAAATAGCAAAACAAAAAAATGAAGAAGCAATGCTAAAACTCATTACTGAAATAAAGGAAAGAGACTTAAGAAGAGAAGACACAAGAGAACTTTCTAAAAAATTAAAGGGATCAATGAAAAAGATGAGGCATTTTATATACAATTACATACCTACTAAAGCTGATTTTTATAGATTGAGAATAGAATTCAAGAAACAGTCTGTGACTAAAGAAGAGATAATACAAATATTGGAAGAAGTGATTAATAAACTAAAGAAAGAAAAAGAATGAATATAGATAAAAAGTAAAAAAGTTGACATAATATATCTTATGCGACGTTAATTTCCACATAAATATAACTGATTGATATCACTTAAGATGGGAATTCCCACCCCATGTGAATATCTCAACCGCCCATATTTTATGCAGTTTTTTGAAATTTTCATGGATTTTTCTTATATATAATTTCACTTATTACATTCTCGCGTATCTATATACTCCCTTTATTTGGCTGTGAAGAAATTTTCCTTTAGAATCAGCTTTCATAAGGTTTTCATGCACTCTAGGCGGTACGTCAAAATATTGATAAATGTTACCATTTGCAAATTCAACTTCGAGAGTCATAGATTCTTGATCGTAGCCAATGCTATTAATATTGCTAGAATCAACCGGTATTCTCTCCATATTAATCCTCCGAGGTTCCTATTTATTTATTATTCTTTTAGATTTTGGATTTTGTCTACGCCATACTTCAAGAACATCTTTGTAATCGGATACTTCCCTTTGTCTATTCCATCCTCCAGGATGTTTTTCGTCATAAACTAAAGGATCACAGCTATCAGGTCTTCTGTCCCTTGCTGGGGGCTCTATAAGAGTTCGCATAGGAAGATGTACCGATTCCCCAACAATTATAGCTTCACCTACGCGAAGTGAAGGGAGCATCGAAAATAGACCCTCAAGGTTATCTGATACTGCACCAGTAACATGCGCACGATCTGTCGAATTAGCAAGACGCATTGCAAAAATTGTACCGCATTGTGAAAGTATTGTTGGATCTATTTCTGATGGCCTTTGGCTAACAACCATTGCTCCGAGTCCGTATTTCCTTCCTTCTTTAACTATACGACGTGCAGCTTGAGCAGCAACTTCTTCATTACCTTGATTCAAATAAGTGTGTGCTTCCTCAAGGACGATGAATAGTGGTCTTTCACGCCCACCTTCTGATAAGTTGCGCGCCCAAAAAAGAGCATCAAAAACTATACGTAACAAGACTCCAATTAAGTGTGTTAAAACTGAAACAGGTATTCCAGATAAATCAAGTATTGTAATTGCACGAGAGCCGCCAACCCATGCTTCAAGAAGGATGTCAAGATCCTCGTTTGGAATACCTTCCACATTTGGATACCATGGTCCAGGTCGAAAAAGAAAATCATAACGAGGATCTCGGAGCTTTGATGCGAGTCCATGTAGGGGACGTCTTAAATTAAAAGGGCTTGAGCTCAAATATATTTTTTGTTCCCCTGATGCCTGAGAATGAGGTACATATTTTGGAGGAATTACTTTCAGAGGGTCGCCGACTTGTATTGGGCTTTTGCTTTCATCTAATAATAGCGCTTCTGTTTGTTCTGATTGACCTCCTGCGACCAAGTGGGTTGCATTTACTAGTCGATGCAAGTCGAACCAAAGCTTGTGAATACTAAACGGGACTGGGCTATCAACTGTTAAGTTATCTTCTGTTACCCCTTCACGTGCTTGTATTCTCATTGCGTTAAGCTTGAGTTCTGTTACTTTTTCCATTACTGCTCCACGCTCCGTATCGCCAAGAACCCCAAATGTAACTGTCATCAGTTCATCAAAGGTCATGGCCCAATATGGAATGTAGAGAGGCCTTTCGTCACGTTTTTCATCTGCATGTACACGAAAAACAGTCGCTCGGTCACGTAAAGCCGCGAAATATTCTCCATGTATATCAAGAATCATGATTCGAGCTGACGGATAATACTCAGAATCTGATAGCGATAGGAGTAAATTCGCGACTGTAGTTGATTTCCCTGCTCCTGTTGTTCCAACAATGGCGCTGTGTCGTGTAATTAAGTTGTCTATATTTACAAGGGCAGGGATTGAAGCAGCGCTTGCGAGGCTTCCTACTGAAACGAAATTTGGAGCATCTGGTCGTCCATAGATTCGAACTAAATCATGCTCGGTAACAAGATGCACCTCGTCACCAATTGTAGGATATTGTGAAATACCTCGTTTAAATTCTCCTTTTCGTTGACCTTCTCCTATTAATTGCACTTTCATCCAGCGGTATCCGAAGGGTTCAATTTCAGCTAATTTTTCTGGTACCGCCCCAGCACCAACTTGGGATACTATACCAAATAAATCCATAAATCCTATTGGAATACGTACAAAGCTGCCAATCTGTCCTATTCTATATCCGTGACCTTCAATGAAAGCCAAGCCAGATACAGTATCTTTATCTAATGCGATACTAATCGTTGCACCCTGAACGTCTTGAACACTTCCTAAAAAAGTTGGATTATTTGGCATTTGTCACCTCAAATCGTTGCCAGGTTTCGCCTATAAGCTCGTTAAGAAATGTTCCAAATACAACATAGTCCGCGAGACACATTTCTGCCTTGTATTTACTCTTTTTTTCATCTGGATCGGATGGCGCCCATTTTACATATTCTTGACTATTTTCTTGTATAGATTCGAAATTTATTTCGGTCCATCTTGCTTGATGCCCTCCAATTAAAGCTTCATCTTTTGCAAGAAGGCTTAAGTTTGAGCGATCGAGAGCAAGTTTAATTGCTTTATTATATTTTTTTAAATTTCCAAACAATAAAGCGAAAGCAGTGCCAGTTGGATTACCCTGGAGCCCCTGAACAATAACTTCATTTATATGATCATCACGAAAAGAATAACCGCAGAGGATTAAAGCCATAGATGGCTGTTTCAGAAATGCTCGTAATCTATCTATCATAGCAAGATATGGCATTCTACGGCTCTCATCATATTTAAGATGCGAAGGATGAATAACTCGTTTTAAACATTGTTCTTCTGCACTGCCTCGAAATACATGCCTCATCTCATTTTGATACCAATTAATGGATCCATGTAGTTTCCATAATCGAATCCAGCGGGGCGGAAGTTCATCTTGCTCAATTGCACGTATGTTAAAAAGCGGTTTGTGTGATCCTGCAAAGCCGTCAAAATACGGTACACAAAGATCCTCAAGAGCCTGTTCCATAAGAAGATCATAATTAGTTGTAAATATTTCAACGGGCATAGCGCGGTTAATAGCATCTGCCCAAGCAGCAAGTTGATGATAAGGAGTCTCATTCGAGGGCAAAGATTTGTTTGCCAAATCATGTATAATGCGGCATATCTCAAAATCCAAAATATCAAGATCTTTTGCATTAAATCCACGTACTGTGTCATTGCCTACTACTGCTCGAAGTGCACGAATATGACTAAGGAAATCTTCAACATTTGGAGCTTCGTTTCCATCCTTTAAAAAATGCTCTTTCAATTTCTTAAACAGCACTTTATATTCATTAGATTGAGACAATGCTTCTTGTACAATCGTAGTCATTCCTGCTATGTCTGGAATTAATGGCATGATCTTATCATTCACTTTAGTTTTTATCGAAAGCGGACAACCTGCGCCGAGAAAAAATCCTAACGGTTTTTTATCTTGCGAAAGACATTGCTGAAGAAGGTTTATTTGTCGTATAGGTTCATGTTCAATGTTCATGGTGAGCCTCCAGAAAAAAGCTATTTATTCTTATAAAGAAAAACCTATTTATTTTTTGTTCCTTTACAATCAGGATATTTTAAACAAGACCAGAATTCACCATACTGACCTTTTCTTAAGCTCATTGGCCCTCCACATTGTGGACAGCTCGGTATTTGAATATTTGGCTCATTTGCATCATTGCAGGTAACAACTTCACTTCTGAACCTTCCTGATCTTTCAAGGAACGCACACCAATTGCAATTATCCGGATCTGGAGATGGCAAGGGTCCGTCCAAAAGATGAATTACTTCACGCAGGAAACAGTAAAACGATTCATCATCTCGAGGAATTTCGATCCAGTCCATGTTACCTTGGAAAGCCTGGCGGTGTAACGAAATCAATTCACATTTATCAGGAGAAAAATACAGAAGTCCAAGCTTAGATATTGGTTTAAGCTCGATGGCTCCTTCAGCTGGGTTTTCTAATGCAATAGTGTATGCGTGGAGCTGGCGACTATATAAATTTGTCTTTTCTTCTGCAGGATTCCCTGTTTTAAAATCTAAGATAGCATAAGAGCCGTCATCTAGAGTGGCGACTACGTCAAAGCGACCACTTATATGAAAGGAACTGTCACATCCTGCTAGTTGAATTAGCTTTGATCTAACGCGTTTCTCTCCGTAAGTGACAATTCCTGGGGGAAGATCAGGGCAAAATTTTTCAGTTCGCATATCTGAAAAATAATTCTTTTGGAGTCCTGCAATGACACTAAATATGCCTGGGATAGGAATTGAAGGTTGCGATATTCCATGCTTTACTTTTAATACGAAACAATGTTTACACTGATCGTACAGAAAAGTGAGATCTGATGGGCTTAGTTTGTATTCCATCGTTTCACTACTCCCCTATTCTTTTTATATATAGCACAAATAAATTAAGTATTATGTTGTTATTTTCTGAAGGTATCATAACGAGGGACTGACCATGTAAAATCGTTTTAACTTTTTTCATTTCAACTGTTTAAATAAGATAGACAAAATTGTTACTCCCCTCCCCTATTCATTATCTTGTCAGCACTTTGACAATTAAATCATGATTCAGTAATCCATTTCTCATGAGAAGCATGACAGGAAATTCTTTGATAGTAGAATTTTTAAATCCATCAAGTATTTTCATCAATCCTCTCGAGGTAAGCAGGGATAGATTCAGCTCATAATCGTATTCACATGCTCCGATGAAGTCATCTGAGAAATCGTTCGCCACTATAATAGCTTTAGTCACATGATAATTTTTTTTCTCACACAGATTTACGTAGGATTTCAGCTGTCTAGAAACAGCAGTATACTGATTATATTCAATATCTTTTTTTGTCTTGCATTCAATGAGCATAACATCCTGATTCCCAAGATTTATAAGTAAATCTATTTTGTTGTGGCTTGTATTGATGTTGTTTTTCAACTTTTCATCAGTATTGAATCCAAGTCTGTTGAATATTTTTTGCGTGACTTTTTCATACAATAACCCTAATTCAACTTCTTTGACTAATAGCCCCTTCTCGCGTAACGTCTTTAAGTCTCTTCTTCCGATCGCATCAAAATTTTCTATATAAAGATCATCGATGTCCCTATAGTTTTCGATAATATTTTTAACTAAATTTCCTCTAGATTTAATGTCATGAGCTTTACAAAACTTTAGAAGCTCATCTCGGATAAAAAGATAGAGAATATCTCTAGGCTTGATGTTATATTTGTTCAGCAATTCAGAAGACATTACGTTTTCATCTTGAAGCTCGAATTCTTCTCTTATTTTGTTATTGATTTTTGGGAAGGTTCCTATCAGATCCTTTAAAAGGCTGTTAAAGCCATCACGGGAAAGGCTAATCGTGTCTTCTTTCTCAACGTCATTGAAGTATTTAATCAAATTAGCGACTTTTTCTTCAAGAGAACGTCCAAATTTTTCGATATCTACCTCAAGCCCCTTCTCCATGAGTGTATGAAGCCTTTTGGATTTGTCAGTCTTGGATGTTCCTGGCCGGAATATGATTTCAGTAAGCAAATTTGTGGCGTTAATTCCTTGATTTAAGATCTCCTGAATCTTCTTTTTCCTACTCCATTTTCTATTAATATTATGTTTTTTCGTTATGAGGTTGATCTCGGGATCGCTTAGATTTTTTAGAATCCGCCTTAGGAATTTATTAGGAAGCTCTATTCCAGCAATTTCTCTCAACAACCAAATAAACTCATCAGGAACATATAAAGTATTTGTTTTTCTGTTGAAAAAGATGATTCCGGATTCCTTCAATTCATTCAACAAATCATCAACTTTAAATTTTTCTAATGGGATTACAGTATGGGAAATCCATCTGACCTCTTCATTTGACAACTCTAGATTTTTTTCCAGAGTTTGAAGAATGGATTTTTCTTCCCAGGAAAGCTGTTTTTCCTGATTCCGGATGAGATCATTTTCATAGGCAGTTTGTACACAGTTTTTATATATCTGGTAATCTCTTTTCCGGTGTTCCTCTAAATCTCCGTCTCCATTATCTAGAAGTCTTTTGAAATATTTAATGTTTGATTCTAGCTTTGCATGCTCTTGATTGTAGAGTTTAAGAAACCATTCCCTCGACATCATTGAGTTTCCGTCTCTGATAAGAATATCAACTAGAATATCGAGTTGATAATCACTGAATTTGATTCTTTCTTGAAGGTATTTTTTATATTGAGGAGAAAGAAGTCCGAAGAGTTGAGCAATATTTTCATCATCCACATTTTTAAGCTGCCCATCCCCTTTAGATAATATTTTATCGATTTTGGGCTTTGATTTCCTAAGATCGCTACAAAAGCCATCTAAAATTTTTAGAAAAGCGCTCTTCTCGATCTGATTAATTGTAGCAAGAACATCGATAAGTCTCATAATGTCCTCCTAATTGCTGACATTCTTACAGATATTATTATCTGGATGTTTTTCTAATGTCAATTCTTGTTTAATGTAGCCGGACACTGATTTTATTGTATCACGTTTGTACATCAAATCTTACTCAGCAACAACCTCCCTTTTAAATTTCTTGGTGGTAGTATCAGTATCGAGTAATCTCTAATTAAATGTAAATCACCATTTAAGATGATTTAGAGGGGGATATTGCATAAAGAAAAATAAAAAAAAATCATTTTATGGTAATCCGAACGCCTTATTGAAGCTCTGATAAGTTCATGCTTGCCAGTTCTGTTCCAAAGCTGATAGTGATAATTTCTTCGCTTACGGCATAATGGAGAAAAGGCGCAAAATTGACATCACCGTCGAGTTTTTCCATATTCTGAATGGGGAATACAAAAGCCTTTATTAAAACGATTAAAAATGATGCGAACATAAAGAGATGGTTCCGAGATTTGGAATAAATCTTAGCCCTCAACGGGATTTTTTTC
>DXJM01000328.1 GCA_019057355.1 Promethearchaeota archaeon
ATCATCAATACATACATAATATTATTAAATAATAAGACACAAAAAGTGAACTAATATTTCTGATGCAGATAGACAAAGCACCCAATACCTACTCGATTGGATAAAACAAGGTGGAGTAGCACAATGGATTGAACATTTCCTTAATGAAGGAGATGAAGCCAAGCTTCAACAAATCAAGGAAGTGTATGATAAAATTAAACAAGCATTTGGTTTCTAATAAAAAGAAGTATAATTTTTGATTTGATTATAATTCTTTTTTTTAAATTTTTATTATTTTTCCTACCTTGGAGTTATAATACCATCAAATCATTAAATTGATTTATTTTATTTCATTATAAGCAATAACCAACATTAATTTGAATGTCGTGCTATTAAAAAAATACTTTATTCTTATTGATAAGAATCGGGACTATAAGAAGGAACTGCTTTATAATGTTAGCATGTATTATATAAAATCATTTAATAAGAAAAAAAGAAAGTTTTCTTTCGTTAGTACTCCTTTTTTTGAAGGAAATGTTATATTTGGCTTGGATATTAAAGAAAAGATGCGCCCTTTATCATTTAATAAAATTCAAAAAAATACCGCAATTGATCCTATAGATCCACGACTTTTCAATAAATTTCTATTATCAGGTGAAAATCAATTTATAGCATTTTCAAATCAATCTCGTCCAGAAGAATTAAGCCCAATATTTCAAATGTTAGAAAACTTTCAAGTTAACGAGGAGAGAATAATAAAGTTAACAATGTGTCATTCTTGCATCGAAATCAATAGATTTACCTTATTAGAAGATAGAAATACCGCAATTTCCTATAAAAACAGTAAGATATGCATAGATTGTGCATTAAAGATTGTCTTGAGCCAAGCTTCTTCCATTGGATTAGTTCCGAGAGAAAATATAAGTCCAAAATTAAAAAATTTCTTCATTCACATGCTACATAGACATAAAGACGTTAAAAAAATAATCAAGTCTTTCACGCCAAGTTTCGATCCCACAACAAACAAAGCTAACACGCTCTACGATATTGAAATAAATCCACCAATTAGTAGAAAATACTTGGATTATAGAATGGACCATTTGAACCTTCCTAAAGAATTTAAAGAGGTCTTGTTGAATGACAACAAAATTGTAAAACTTCTCCCTATTCAAGCATTATCCGTGGAAAATGGATTGTTATCAAGTAAAAAAAATCAATTAATAATGGCTCCTACTTCGGGAGGAAAAACTTTGATAGGGGAATTATCTGGTATTTCGACCGTGCTTGAAGATAAAAATCTGAAGATGTTATATTTAGTACCGATTGTAGCTTTAGCAAATATTAGAACAGATGAGTTTTATAAAAAATATAAAAGACTCAATCTGAAAATAATCAAGAGAATAGGAGAATCAATTCTTAATAAGAACCATCTCGATAATATAGAAGAATTAAATGACGCAAATATCGTAGTAGCAACTTTTGAAGCAATTGACTTTATTTTAAGAAGTGGAAATCTTCAAAAATTAGGAAATATAGGAACGATTATTATTGATGAGATACAAACATTAATAGAGCCAGAGAGAGGTTTCTTATTAGATGGCTTTATTGCACGATTAAAAAGTGTTTTTCCTGAAGCCCAATTTTTATACCTCAGTGCAACAATCGGAGAACCACATGTATTAGCACGTAAATTAGATTGCTCGTTAATAAGATATAATAATCGTCCAGTTCCAATAGAACGCCACATTTTATTATGTTTGAATGAACTTCAAAAAGAAAAATTTATAGCAAACCTAGTAAGCGCAAGTTTTTCACAAAAATCTAAGTTTGGATTTAGAGGACAATCAATTATTTTTACCAATACGAGAAAGAGATGTGAAGCAATAGCCCAAAATTTAGAATTTAAAGGAATAAAAGTCCGAGCATACCACAGTGGCTTGACCAATGAAGAGAGAAAAAACGTTGAATTAGAGTTTCAAACACAAAAAATTGCAGGTGTCGTGGCGACCGCAGCATTAGCAGCGGGGGTAGACCTTCCTGCCCAGCAAGTCCTTTTTGAATCCTTAGCAATGGGAATTAAATGGCTCACTGTTGCTGAGTTCGAACAAATGCTTGGAAGAGCTGGCCGGTTAAGAAAGCATGAAATTGGATATGTATACCTATTGATAGAACCGGGTAAAATCTATTCACCTAAGATGAAAATGACTGAAGAAAATATAGCTATTTCACTCTTGAATGGTAAAATTAAAGATTTTGAGCTAGCTCCTGATGAAGACAAATCCATTACGGAATTATTAGCCTTTATTTCAACATATCAAGGTGTAAATAAGGAGAAAATCTATGACTTTTATAAATTTTTAATTAATAACGATTATGATCTTGAAAACCTTCTTAAAAAGTTAGATAATAATAAATTGATTAGAGTTAAAGAGAACCTCACGTATCAGGCCACTGGTTTGGGAAGAGCTATTGCGAAATCTTTTCTCACAGTTGAAAAGGGATTGGAAGTTATTGATGCTATTGAAAAGGATAAAAATAAAAGTTTAATTGAACTAGCTTTAGAATTAAATCCTTTAAAAAACGTATATTTAACAAAAAGAATTGTATCGGACATTTCTCGAGACCGAAGCATGAAATATTTATCCAATAATTTATTTACAACAAGTACACTTTCACTTTTGGATGCTGATAATGTAAAAAAGAAGTCCTCATATTCAAGGGCATTTATTGAGACAATGATGAAATGGTTGAAGGATATTTTTAATTGTGATTGTAAGGACAAGCCTTATTGTGAATGTGGGAGAATCAAAATTGAGAACCTCATCCTGTCATTACGAATAAAAGAAAAACAATCCATTGTTGATATTTGTCAATATTTAGAAGAGGAATATGAAATTGTTGTTTTTAAAGGAGATATTATTGACTTTTTAGAATCATTCATCTATTCTATCGAAAGTATAGTTGAAATTGTTAATAGTCTAAATAATTTAGATCCAAATTATAGACAACAACTATCTGAAATAATGGTCATGATTGAAGATGTGAAACAATGATTAAATATCATTTATATGAAATTTAAATAGTAATGAATAGTTTGAAATGATTAGGAAATTTGAATTCTAAATGGTATGAATTTCAATAATATCCATGTCTCTTAATTCATAATCTAATCCGACTTTTTTTCGTTTCTGTTTTGCAGTGTTTCTAATTACAATTGCGTGATCAAACAGATCGTAAAAACTTTTATGAATTTTTAAGGCAACATCTTTTACTGTTGAGCTTTTATCTATAATCAAAGGTTTATCAGCTACTTTACCTGTATTTTGAGTAAAAATCTTTATTTTCTCGAGATATTCAAGAATGATATCTCCAAAATTCGATGGAAAGTTACTTTTATACACGCTTGTTCCTATTATGATTGGAATTTGTCTTGAATATTCAGTTTTAAGTTTTTCAAAATTTTCCTGAGTATAGGGTAGGTCTCCTTTAGTACAGATTATTATTACCTTTTTATATACAACTGAAGGTGTTAAAGCATCTACAACATTATCAAGTGTTATCTCACCATGTAATTTCACAATAGCATTCCGAATACCATTCTCATAAATAATTTCTTTTATTTTATTAGTTAATTCAGCTATATTATCTTTAGATTTTGCAGATTTAGTCAGGTAAAAAACTTGAATTTTGTTTGCTCCTGTTTTTTCTATCGAAATGGGAGGAGGATTAGCATTAATCCTAATATCGGCTAAAGAAAGTTCTTTTAGTAATAAATTTAACTGCTTCTTATAATTACGTGATAAATCAACCACAAGACATATGAGATCAGCAGCTCTCACTTGTGCTAGAATTTCTTTTCCATTCCCAATTCCTTTAGAAGCATCTTCCATTATTGAGGGCATGTCAACAATTTGAAATCGGATATTGTTGTATTCATAAATTCCAATTTCAGGAAGGGAAGTAAATTTTCCGACCTTATCTCTTGCGGCGCCAGTTAGAAAATTTAAAAGTGATGTTTTACCCGCCCCTGGTGAGTGAAAATCACTGATTAATAGCACTTGTATTCCTTCTTTTTTAATAGAAAAAGGACTTATCGATTTTATACTTTTAGATCTTTGCTTTTTATCTTCCATTTCACGCCTTAGTTTTGCCAAGCGAGACTTGTTCAAGGCGACAATTTTTTCTGTAGCCTTATGTTTGGGTACTAAAGAGATAAATTCTTCCAAGGTTTTTATTTTTTCTTCAATAGACACCGCATCTAGGTATCTCTGATAAGCAGCTTGTGCCTCGGGACCTATATTAGATGACATTTCAAATACCCTCTAAAAAATTTTTTTATTGAATTATTAAAAAATACTTCGAAACCTGTCTTCTGTTTTCAACCGTAAATCTCCAAGAATCTCATCTATTCGCTGTTGAAATTTTTGAAAATGCTTAGTTTTTTTACTAAATAAATCATTACGGGAATATCGATTAAGAAAATAGGTAGAGATCTGTTTTAAATGTTCTTTTACTACTTGGGCATCAGTTTCTTTTTCAATAATTGCATAATTTAAAAGGGGTTCCTTAATAATATGTTGATCATCCGAATCTGGTGATATTATTATTTCAGTATAACATACTAATTTATAAGAAGCTAGGGAGACAACATGAATATCATCTCCAAAAACCTCTGTCGTAAAACTTTCGAGAGCGGATAAAAATCCCGCTCTTAAATTGGGATCTAAGACATCTTCTGAAGATGTATAATATTTCCTTTCTATCAAATTATGTGGACCTAACGAGATCCCTACTTCTAAAACAGCCATTTTTTATAGCAAGAAATTTTAAACAATATTTGAAATGTATTAGTATATCTATAAAAATCATCTTTATTTTATTTTTTCTATTTTTCATCGCAAGTATAAAATAGAGAATTTTGTTAAAAAATACTTCCAAGTCATTTTAGTTTTTATTTCAATTAAACCAACTTTAATTGTTTCAAAAAAGCGAAATATGTGTTTTGGAGTAAAAAACTAACAGTAAGAGGGCCCACACCTCCCGGAACTGGTGTAATTTTACTGCATTTATCGATAACATCATCAAAATCTACATCTCCACAGAGTTTACCTTCGACCCTATTAATTCCAGCATCAATAATAATTGAACCTTCCTTAATTGTATCACCAGTCACAAATCTTGGTTTTCCTACTCCTAAAATTAAAATATCTGCTTGTTTCATGTAACGCTCTATGTTTTTGGTGGATGTGTGGCACACGGACACTGTCGCATCTCTTTTTAAAAGCATTAAAAATAGGGGTTTACCTAATAAATTTGATCTATTAATGATGGTAACGTCTTTTCCCTTGAGTTCGACGTCATAGTGCTCCAATAATGCGATTATCCCCTTAGGCGTGCAGGGTGCCAGACTTTCATCATAATCAAATAATTTTCCCCTATTTATTGGATGAAATCCATCAACATCTTTATGAAAGGAGATCTCTCCTAAAAATAATGGAGTATCAGGTCGTAAATTGGAAGGAAGGGGTAGTTGGAGCAATATACCGTGTATATCTGTTCTTTTATTTAAGTCATAAATTACTTGAATTAGGTTATCTTTAGAGATGTTCTCATCTAATTCGATTTTAATTGATTTTAAACCCACCTGAGCGCATGTTTTATGTTTAATATTAACGTATACTTGAGAAGCAGTATTTTGACCAACAAGTATTGTCGCTAAACCAGGTCTTGTTCCAGTTTCTTTGAAAGTTTTATTAATTTTATCAGTCAATTCGCTATTTAGCATGTCTGCTAATTTTTTGCCATCTAAAGTTTTATCCATTTTTAAAAACCTCCTTTTTTCTTCTTAAATTAAATGGTAACAAAAAAAAATAGAAATACAATATAAACAATAGAAAAGTCCCTTATAACTTTCTCCTTCTCCACAAGAACAGTGCCAAAGCAATAATAATCGCAAAAACGACGATTAAGATTATTAAGATAATATAATTAAATTCAACCATCCATATATTATAATCTAAACTGCCGCCTAATAATAACAAAGACTCTACGGCAAAATATGAACCAATTAATGAAGAAGATCCTTGAACCAATCCACCCTTTATATCTGAAAAACCACCATCTAAAAAGTTCTGCCGACCATAGACCCAATTAAGTGTGGGATTTTTATTGGTTATTGTTGATAGTAAATTTAAAATCTTAATGGAATAATAGGTACTACTCAGTGTTGCATGTTCAGCAGTTAAATCGGGTAAATATCCTCCATATTTATCTTGATCTGAGATGATATTTATGAAGAAGGATTTGACATAGGTTATGGTGGCAGAGACATTATCGAGCTCATTCAAAGCACTTGCTCTATTCATGATTAAAACTGCGCAATACGTATTCATTAAAGAAGGTGGTAATTGACCATTATTTCCTTTATACCCACCTGTAACAGTATCTATACAAGCTTTTACCCAATCCTTATGAATAACTGGAATTTGAAAATTCTCATCAAGTGTAGAATATACTTCGAGAGCATAATATGTCGAGATCATTGTAGGAAAACTATCAGTATTGTTAGTGGGAGAAAAACCCCCTCCAGTTTGATTTAAATCATCAAGATAAAGATTGATTCTAGCTTTTAGGTCATTAGGTACTTCAGTGTTAGACCTGTTCAATATATCTATCGATCTTAGCAAATAGTATAAATCATATACGTTAAGATTATTGCTCTCAAACATGGTATTGATTTCATTTCTTAAATATTGTTGAGCCATTTGGGAATCTATATCCCCCAAACTGCCAAAATAGTTTAGGATTTCTAAGGCGCTAGCTGTAGATTCATAAAAATCGCCGAAACCATTATTACTATTTTTTTGGCTTGAAACATAATTTATTAAATATGTTCTTCTGGTTGCTCCTAGCACTAATGGAGACATAAATAATGAACTTAGCAGAAATAAAAAAACAAATGATACAATTAAGGTTTTTTTTTCAAATTATTGACCACAGATTAAAAATTATTTTTTAAAATTTTTTTTGGAATTAAAAATTATCGTTCTTTTCATAAGAGAAAGTATGAATATTTTAAAAGTATTAAAAATTAGAAAATTTGACTAATATCTTGATATAATAGCTGGGGATTGGTTTGAAATTCCGCGTGAGTGATAAACAATCCTAAGAATGAAGGTAAACTGCCTAAAATCGATGCACCAATGAAAGTAGAATGTAATAAATTATCTGGAACAAAAAATTTTATAATACTCGATGAATCAGAAATATCATAAAATTCAGAAAATTCATGGGCTGGTGCTTGTTGAAATAACTTTTCAGAGGTCTCAGGAAGGGTTATATGTTCAATTTTTTTTCCACAATAAGGACAAAATAGAGAAGTCTCATCTGTTATGACTTTATTACAATGAGGACATTTATCTCTTTTAATGGAAATGCCTGTATTTGATCCCTTTCCCAAATCTATGGTGATCTCTGGAACTTTCATGAGAGCTCCACATTTTGGACAGAATTCTTTTCCATCAGAAAGTTGTACCAATGTACCACATTTAGAGCACGTATCTTCATTTTTTGTTCCACTCAAGACACTTTTTAATTCATTTTGTAAGGGTTTTAACTCTTCAACAAAGGGTTTGATGAGCGTCTTTTCATCTTCCCGAGGTTTAGGAATGGGACCTAATTGTGGAATTATTTCATCTAACTCTGCTTTTAGTCTTTCTTCAAGACCAGGATAAGATAAATTTCCTCCAGAAAGAACGATATGAGATAATAAATCGCCCCAATAGTTACTATTAATGGTATATAATGATGAGATAATCGCTTGAGGGATACTTGATATATTCGAATTAATCAATGCTGGTTGAAAAATAACTTCTGGTGCTCTATACAAGACATGTTGGGGGATTGAAACATAATTTCCATCAGGTAGGGGATAATGAAATTGATCTGATGATACAGGAGTTGTGTTAGGATTTAAGATGTAATAACAGTTTTTTTCAACAATATCTTGCAAAATTTCATCTACTGCTGATGATTGGATGTTTATACCCTCTCTCATAAGTAAACTCCGCAAATTTTGAATGATATCTTGCCCTGCCAAGTTTAATTTTTGAACTCCTTGATAATAAATTTGACCATTCAACACGGGAACGATGTTACTAATTCCATGACCACTTTCAACAACTAAACCCGTCGTCAATCCAACCGAGAAGATCGAAAGGATGGGAGAAGAAACCATTATTAAACTTTTTACGCGATGAGTTTCAAATAATAATCGTGCAATATATTCTTTTGTTTCTTTCGGTATAAATGAGGGTTCCACATAAAAAACAGGATACGCATTAAGATCCTCAATCCTTAACAAAGTATAGAATATATAGTTTAAAATTTCATAATAATCCTCCCAGCTCATTATTGTCCCTCTCTCAATAGGATGCTTTACTTTTAAAACACCCCGCATCTTCATCGCATCATTTCCAACGTATATACTTCGCGTAGAAACATCTGCCATTACAGCTTGATATTTTTCTGTTCCAGTAATACAAGGAAAAATGAATCGAGGCGAAGGTTCTCCTGCAAAACCGACTTTTACATACGCACTTCCGATATCAACTATAATAGGCGTGCCAGGACCCGGAATACTCATAA
>DXJM01000329.1 GCA_019057355.1 Promethearchaeota archaeon
ACCCTTTGAAGCTTGAGGAGAGGCTCAAGTCCATACCTGGCGTCATCGAGACTGGTCTCTTTCTTGGTTACGCTGAAATCGCTTACATCGGTCTGAGGCAAGCATGAAAGTAAAATAATTCACATAAAATGAAATTTAAAGCAATGCTTAGAAGCAAGATGGAAGGTATCTTAAATCAACAAGAATTAGCGTTACTTCCAAGTGGGTTTCAGGTCATAGGAGATATCATGATCATGAAATTAAAACTACCACTATTAAAAAAAAAAGAACAGATCGGACTTGCTTGTTTAGAACTTTTCCCTCATTTTAAATCCATTTTTATCAACCACGGAAAAATTTTAGGAAAATACCGCGAACCGGAAAAAATTGAATTTCTCATGGGTGATAACAATCCAATCGTTGAACATATAGAACACGGAATAATTTATAAATTTGATATCACAAAAATCATGTTCAGCAAGGGAAATATCAATGAACGAAAGTATCTTTCAACGCTGGTAGGGGTGAAGGAAATAATCGTGGACATGTTCGCAGGAATCGGATATTTTTCATTACCAATCGCAAAATACTCAAAAGTAGAAAAAATTTATTGCATTGAATTGAATCCCGTTTCGTTTAAATATCTATGTGAAAATATATCCATTAACAAGATAAAGGACAAGATAATTCCCATCAACGGAGATTGTAAAGAAGAAGTAATTAAACTCAGCAATTCGGGAGTTAGGGCAGATCGAGTCATTATGGGTATCTTTCCTGCTCCAAAGGAATATATTAATGTAGCTCTGAGTCTAGTAAAAGAAAGCGGTACAATATATCATTATGAAGGAGTAATTGAAAAGGAAAATTTTAAGGAATTATATGCTGATTTCGAAGATATCGCTGATAAAAATGGATGTCAGTGTAATTTAGAATCCAAGAGATTTGTGAAAAGTTATGGACCAAAATTATTTCACGTGGTTTTAGATATTCGTGTTATAAAAAATACAACAGATTCATGAAAATAAAGATAGATTAATCAAAATAATAATTGGAAATATTGGATGCAACAAAAATGACATTTTAAAGTCTTTCATAAAATAATATTAAAATTGCTCTTAGCACTATTATAAAAATTAGAAATGATTTGAGTAAAGATCAATTAAATTATAACTTTAACAGCTAATTTCTTTGATTTAATTAGATTAATTTAGTCACACAAAGAATATATTTAATTTAGCTCGATATGTAAGCTAATGCACAACGCTTAAATTTGATTTTTCAATTAATTACTCATTGTCTGAAATAAACAGACAAATGAAAAAGTATATAAAAAGGAATAAAAATGAGTTTTCGTGAAAGTGGAAAAACAAAAGAAATGTGGACTCTGCGAGATATCTTATATATAGTGATTATATCAATTCTGGGTGGATTATATTCAACTTTTTCTCCTTTTGGATCATTGATACAAAGTGCGTTACCAGCAGTTCCAGGTGCAGGATGGTTAGTATCAGGTGTTCATACCATATTTATACTTTTGGCATTCGGACTAACTTTAAAACCATATTCCGCTACGGCGGCTGGTGCTTTGAAAGGATTATTCGAAGTAATTTTTGGCAATGATTGGTTAGGTTTGATGATGATTGTTCAATCTGCATTTATAGGTTTTATCATTGATTTAGGATACTTCATTTTCAGGGCAATCAATAAAGAGAACGCAGATAATGATAAAGGATTGTTAAGCTGGTTAATACCATGGACTATTTGTCCTGGAATTGGTGGAATGTTAATCATTCCACTCTTCTTCATTGCAACGGGAATGTATGCATATTTTCTTTCTACAGGTGTTTTATGGATAGTGTATCTCATCACTTTTTGCTCTGGTGTTGTATTTGGCGCATTGGCACGGATTATAAGAGAAGTAATAGTTAGAGCAGGAGTCCCCTCTTCAATAATTCGAGATTGATATGAGATATGATACATGTACTAATAGAGGAACTATCATTTAGGTATCAAGAAATGCAACGGCTTGCTTTAAATGAAATTAACCTTGAGATTAATCCAGGTGAATTTATATTAATTACAGGGCCCTCAGGATGTGGTAAAAGTACTTTAGTCGATTGCATAAATGGATTAATTCCACATAGATACAAAGGATTTGTTAAAGGAACGGTGTATATAGATGGAAAGAACTGGTTTGATATAGATTACAATAAGATGAGCGCTAGAATCGGACTCGTGAGACAAGATGCGGAGTCACAATTAGCATGCATAAATGTCGAATCTGAAATTGCTTATGGTCCGAAAAATTTATGTATAGCTCTTCCTGAAATTGAACAAAGAGTTAATTGGGCATTAAAAGTGGTTGGTGCTACTCATTTAAAAAAGAGGCGAATTAGTACACTTTCAGGAGGAGAAAAACAGAAAATAGCAATCGCCTCAATGCTTTCAATGAAACCAGAAATTTTAATTTTAGATGAACCAAGTTCATTTGTTGATATTTCGGGGATACAAGAACTTTTTACATCGCTTTACCTGATGAGGCAACTAAATCCAACCATGACTTTAATTGTTGTGGACCACGAATTACTTTATGTTTTACCCATCATTGAACGGTTAATTATTATGAGTGATTCAAAGATAATGATGGATGGTAACCCACAATTATTAATTACTGAAAAATATCAAGAAATCGAGAAACTTGGAGTTAGAATACATCCCGCTTTATTAATATATTTTCAAAATATTCAAAAGAATAAATTTCACATTATCGATAAAACACCAAGTGAAGCATATTTTAATCTTAACAAACTACTTTTTAATCAACTGGATAAATTATGGAAAAATCGAATAAAAAACAACTCAAAAACAAATCCTCTATTAGAATTGACTGATGTTTCATACAACTATGATCATGCGAGTTCAAGTCGATGCAAGAATCAAGATAATGAAATATCTCAGGAATTTGCATTGAAAAATGTCAATCTTACCATTTATCATGGCGATTTTTTATGCATTATGGGAAATAATGGGAGTGGTAAAACAACTCTTTTGCAATTATTGGCAAGACAGTTAGAACCTACTAGTGGACTCATAAAATTTAAACAGGAAGAATTATATTTATTAAAGAAAAGAGATTATGCCAGGGAAATTGGATTAATCTTTCAAAATCCTGAGCATCAATTTTTTAAGAAAACAGTGGAAGCAGAATTACTTTATGGTCCGGAAAATTTTGGAATCGACACGGAAAAAATATCAAACTACAAATTAAAATTAATGGAATATCTAAATTTATCGAAATACCAGCAAAAGCTTCCATTTGCGTTAAGTTGGGGTGAAAAAAGAAGAGTAAATATTGCCAGCATTCTTTTGCATTTACCAAATATTTTATTATTAGATGAAATTTTCATAG
>DXJM01000330.1 GCA_019057355.1 Promethearchaeota archaeon
TGTAAGGGTGTAATACGTGCGTGATATAGAAAAAATCACGGCAAAAAAGCTTAAAAATTTAATGCACTATAAATAATAACGTTTTAAAGGTCGAAAAAAAAAAGGAACATTCCCCCTATAAATGATGATGATTTATGGGAAGTGATAATACAAAGTAAGAAGAAAAGATTAGTTTTAATAATGAGAATTTCAAAGAAAGTTTTGGGTTGAGCTTGAACAATTATTTAGAATAACATTTATCTTTAAGATCTATCCATGATATTGCTCGTATTATTAACACGAAAATAAATGCAAAACTATAGCATTTAAAAATTAACTTCATCCTAATCATACTTACTGGTTGAGAATTTTTGTAGTTTAAAAATGTTAAAGGGGTGTGTTTAAAATGGTCATGAGTGAATATGATTACTATTCATTGGTTTTTGATAATTACCTGGCATTAGAAAATCACCTTAACTCTGATAAAAAAACTTACTTTTTCCAAGATTCCATTTACAAATTAATGGAGATTAACCATGATCTCGAGAATGAAGTATTTTTTCAAAACGCGATGATAATTATTTCTTGCTTGTATCACGATAAAAAAGTAGATGACTATGAAACTGAAAGTCAGGATATTGAAGATCTTGAAGATAAGGAGAAACAACTCGCTAGATCACTTTTAAAACAAGCATTTGAATGAGGTCATCCCTTGTTATTTGAAAAAGATAATGGATGGCATTACTTCTTCCCGAAATGATCTTGAACTATTACATGTGTTCGTAGTGATCGAGGCAACAAGGATGGTAAATCTAATTTTTTAAATGCATCTACTCTTTTTTGAACTTAAGTCCGTGAGTATGTAATATAAGGATAAAGAATCACGCTTTGAAGGACTCAGATTTAAATGAGTGAAAGGGATCCCGATTATTATAATCGAACCAGTGTTGATGTTGTCGAATTAAATGAGGATGACAAGGAGACTTATAGAAAGATCTTATTAAGAGAATTTATCTAAACTCCCTTGAAAATGTCCAGATAGAATCCTTTATTGCATGAAGATTTTTAATTACCTTTCCTTTTTCCATTCTTTCCATTTCCTCCGCCCCATACATTGTTTTCCCAATGGCTAAAACTTTTCCATGGGTCTCATCAATGATTCTCACTATATCTCCTCTTTTAATTGATGGATCAATTTTTGTAATTCCTGGGCGCATGATATCCGCCTTGCTTAAAGTGATAAATTTTATTGCTCCCTTATCAACGACGACTGTTTTAAGGTCAATATTATTATCCAATAATTGACTTAGAACAGGAATACATCCATGTTCTTTGGAACTCCATAAAACTAGTTTTCCATTAATCGCATACAAGATATCACCATCCTCAGTTAAGATCCACTCGATTCGGCATTTTTTTGGAAATAAATTGGATGTAAACTCCTTGCCATATTGGTTTTCAACACTTTCTCTAAGAGCTTTAATTTCAGTAGATTTAATAAAATGTCTTTGCTTGATATTCATTTTTATGATATAAATACAAAATAACAAATAATAACTTTGTTATAATAAGACAATGTACAAAATTTATTTATCAAGGTGGTTTCACGCCACATTTAAGTGCTGGGGAATGTCATAGTATAGATGTTTTAAAAAGGGTGATCAGTGAACTCATGCCTTATTTGAAAGATTTCACCTATATATTGAAGGAGATTTATTTTCTATCACGCAAGAGTAGGAATGAAACGGGGCTTGAAAAGACGAAACGCCTTCTAAAATTTTTTGCTCTTCAAAATATGATTTGCCAATGCCATTTATAATGATTTCGGCTAAAAAATCAAGAGGAAAGCTCCTAGTTCTTCTCCATCCTTAATTCTAATATGTAATTCCTTAATTTCAGGCATGATTCCATATCAAGGATCGCATGATTTCCTTGCCACCAGCTTGTTAAGCATGATGGAGGAATCATTGATATGCCTGCCCACTGAAAAAAAATGTTATTTTTCCTTACCTGAAGTATTTTTTTATTTTATTATCCATAATTAGAGTCATCTCTATAATAGATTAAAAAGCAAATATCTGCTATTTTTATATATGATTTATCTTACCAATCCAAACAAAATTTATGAACTAAAACATCCGATAAATATATAATGTAAAAATTATTAAAACTTTGAACGTTATAAAATTATAGAAATTCTTAAAAAGTGTTATTCTTATTATTAGTTCATCTTAACTAAAATTTATTTTGAGTATAAAAATGTCTGGAGAAGAAGAAATTGTTTTCGAAGGAAGGACAGAAGTTATTTATAAGATTATAGTCGTAGGAGACCCTCAAGTAGGGAAGACCTCGGTACTTGATAAATATTCCTCAAAAAAATTTAAAACTCAATATATCCCAACTGTAGGAACAAATATCGTTAAAGAAATTGTTGAAGTGGAAGAGAAAAGCGAAAAAATTATGGTTAATTTGATGATTTGGGATATAGCAGGTCAGCCACAATTTTATATGTTGCATCGGCCGTATTTTAATGGAGCAGATGGGATGATTCTCGTATTTGACATTACCCGAAGCAGTACTTTTTCAAACATGCAGAACTGGTACAATACTGCGGTTAAATACGGCTTGAGTGGGATCCCACGCATTTTAATAGGTAATAAAATTGATCTAAAGGATGAAAGAAAAATCATACAACCGATGGCTGAACACTTAGCCGATAAACTGAATTGTTCATATTATGAAACTTCAGCAAAGACAGGTGATAATGTGAAGAGTATCTTTAAAAAAATGGCTGAAATTACACGGCAATCAAAAGTGAAATCCTAACCTAAGAACTATATTTTTTAACTATTATAAAAAGAGTCATAATTTTCATGACCGTTCTTTCTTGTATATAATTTCATTTGAGTTTATTTATCCAAAAACCTATTTTTTCGCTTAAAATTGATCTTAATTCATCATCTAATGGTGTTTTTCCCTCTAATAATTTAATAACTTGTGATATTTCATAGAGTATCCGATGTCCACCTGTTGCTTCAAAAATATCTTCTTTTATTTTAGTAAGAATCTCTCTAGCTTTCTCAGTTTGTTCAATTTTGCCTATATCATTTTTAAAAGATTCTAATTGTTGTTTGATCAGGCTAAAATTATTAGTAATGGACTCATTTCTTTTAATTACACTATTATCCAGTCTCCCTGTCTTATCATCCCGTAAAGATTTTTGGAGTAGAGATTTTAATAAATCTAATTCCCATTCAATATTTTTCTGGCGGTCTACTATTGTATTTAAAATAGGAGAAAGAGATTTAATATCTAAGGTTGCTTTTGAAAGATTTTCGATTTTATCAGTAAGCATTGTTAGTTTTGATTCATTTTTTCCCAATTTTGTAATTAAATCTAATCCGAATTTTTGTAGAATTGAAGAAAAGCTCTTTAATTTATCATCGATCTTTATTAGAATATTCTCAATTCCCTTTTGATCTAAATCATTTGTCCCTGTCATGCGTTCCTACCCATACAATACGAATCGTGCAGAAAAATATAAAA
>DXJM01000331.1 GCA_019057355.1 Promethearchaeota archaeon
ATCTACATAGCAAAAAGATTGAGGGGGTGTAAAATTCGGGATTAATTTTTTTGGATCTAATGGTTGTTTAAATATCCTCAAATTGGTTATTTTGATTGCAAATCCTTTTTCAACATTTTTAAAATATTCAAAAAACTCATCTTTCTCAATTCCAGAATATTCCTTACATTCTTCCCATAAAATTTCAGGATGTTCTTCTAAAATTTCTTCTAAAATAAATCTTGCGACAATTTTTTGCACTGGAGCTGAAGAATAAATATATACCTTTTTAACAAATCTCATTTTTTCCTTGCTAAAAAGTGATCTTCGAAACTCATATAATTTTTTTCCTTTTATAATCTTTTCTACATATTCCGGTTTAATTGACAGTAAAACGTTCATCTATTCCCCCTAATTTTTTGATTTTTAAATAGCTTTCGTGAGTAATTTCAGTTATAGATTGAGGAAATCCATTTAAAATTTTTTCATCTATTAATTTATCATAAAGTATTCGAGTTTTTAAATGATTATAATAATTAAATAATATAATAATTGTAGGACTTTTAGAAATATTCTGGATTTCTGAGATCGAGTAAACCGTTCTTTTCCCAACAATGTTTGATATTCTATTTGGGTCATCTAAATCAAAATATACATTCTCTACGATTCCTAATGAAACAATTCCCTTTATATCAATTGACCTATAAAACAGTATTATATCTCCTGATTTTAATTTTTTAGAATTTGAGTGACAGAGGTAAGCCTTTCTAATTGTATTTCCCTCAGTTTTGATTTCAAATGATTTGGTTTGTGTATGTGGAGAATCAATAAATAAATTTTTATGAAATTGTGGTTGTATTGGAATAATGTGTTTTTTAACCTTAGGTCCATCATAAAATGTTGGATAAAATTTTTTGGATAATTGAACATAATCCATTTTTAAAATTATATTTGTCTCTGGAAATATTTCTTTCAAAAATACATCTTCACCATTTTTTAATACTCCAACTTTTTCAAATCCATATTCTTCAATCAAATCAACCAAAAAATCCTGCTCTTTTGTAAAATGTGTTAAATATATCTCTTTTTTTTTACTAATTATTGCCAATTCAATTGCTAATTTTAATAATAATTCTCCAATTTTATACCCTACATATGAAACTTTCATTGTTGCGATTTTTAGTCTCTTTCTTTTAGGAAAAGGGGGATATGATAGGATAGGTTCATTTTCAAACTTATATATTAGAATTGCACCTATATTGTCATCTGTTCGTGTATAAACCCAACATTTCCTACCAGATTGTGATATTCTTTTAAACCAATCATTAAAATTTGGATATTCAGCTCTCAAGGAATCAAAAATATTATCATTTAAATCAATATTTGATGTTGTTGTTTGAGTTATTATTGGAGGTAATGGTATATTAACTGTAGGTAAGTCTTTTTTAAATACATGGATCGCATCTGCAATAGTAAAAACTCGATCTTGAATACCTAACAAAATAGATTTTTTATGTATACCAAGATCCTCTGTTATTAAAAAGTTAATTGCATCCTTGTAAACTGCATAAATGAGGAAATCATCAATAATATCATTAATTTTTTTTGGAGTTCCTATTTTTATAAAATATTTTTTGTCATTTTTAGGATCTGGATAATCTTCTAAACGTTCATAAGTTTTAAATTTTGATATAATTGTAGTTTTTCTTCTCTCATTTTTATCTCTATGAATATCATCAATAGATTTTGGATGGACGAGAATAGAAATTTTTAACTTGCTAGCTAATCTCAATAATAATTGAAGATCTTGATTAATTACCTTATTATCTTCTCTTTGAATAATGGTATTTGTATCAATTAAGATCCTCATTGATATATGCCTGTTTTTATAGACCTGATATAGAACTTATTCCAATTTTTGATTTTAGTAAATATATGATTAATTATATATATAAAAATTATGAGAACCATAATTTTTCAAATTCTTGAGTTTATAAGTTATCATTTAATCAAATCTTTTTCGCTCTCTAACCATGAAAGATGACATTCTCTGGAGGAGAAAAAAAAAAGTAAGGGATCACGCACCGAAGTCTTAAACCGAGATGAGATTGGATATTTAATACCTTTAAATGCTCCCTTTTTACAAGATTGTGCATTATATTTGGTTAATATACATTTATTCCTGTAGTCTTAGAAGAAGCGGAAATCCGAGTTGAGAATCGATGATGAGCGGATTTATGTGTAAAGAATCTCTAATCTTCGCTGGTGAAGTCAAGCGACCACTCTCATCAATTTCAATCTTTCCCATTTATTCACCCATTCCCATTATTTTACCCATCAAATAATAATAAAATGTATTCATGTAAATAATTAATCAAATAAATCCAAAATATTTAGGGATTATCACACTATGAGGTGAATAATTGTAAAATGGATGAAATTTCGGTTTTTTGATTATTTAAAAACAATTTTTATATCTCTATTAGAGATATGAGGACAAAAAATTAAAACCACGAATTATTAGGGATACACATGGTCAATTTAACAATTAAGGAAATCGGTTTTGGACTAAAAAAAGCAGGAAGGCTAGAAACACCTCCCTTATGCGTATATGGTTCGGAGATTGTACCCAAAAATGCCATTAACTCCTGTAAAATAGAGCGCTGCATTGCTAAGGCGATATTTACGTTAGCATCCACCAAAAATTTGAATTCAATATATTTAGGGCAAGAT
>DXJM01000332.1 GCA_019057355.1 Promethearchaeota archaeon
ATATTCCGTCAATGGTGGGCGAAATTTTTAAATGAGGTGAATTACATATTAAATGTTAAAATTGATTTTAAAAAAATGATGATGCTCTAAAATTTCAATATCTATAAAAATCATGATTCGACCTTGGTTAAACATTAAAAAGAATTAAAATTCGAGAAAACCCGGGTCGCTAAAAACATCTTTTATTTTTTTTTCTTTCTTTATCCCCCCTGTTTCTTCATGCTCGGCAAATAGTGTTTCATCATCTGTTTTAATGCCTCGTTCCAGTTCTTCGGCATCTAGTCTCTGAATGGCACTTTTTTCGAGCCTTTTATAATACTCCGCTTTCTCTTTCCAAGCATTTACTTTATCCATATTTATATTATCTTCATCTTCCAAGAGCATGGCTGCTTTTGCCTTGCTGATGTCGGATAATATTGAATAACAAAGTGCCAGTTCTCCTAATTGATTGTCTTCTTTTAATTTTATAATTCTTCTTTCCAATCGTGCAAGCTCTTGGTCAGCATAATACACATCTATGAAATCTCCAAATGCATCTACAGGTTCTGATATTGAATTAACTAAAACTTCTTTTTCCAATCCACAATGGCCACATTTAACTGTAGCAATAGGCCCTTTTCTAATGTCCCTAACTTTAACTGATTTTTCACCACATTCAGGGCAAGTAAAAATTTTTGGGACTCGCTTGACCCTTTTATATGTTTGTTGCTTTCTCTTTCTTCTACCCATAAATAATTCCACCTTCTATATTTTCTATTGAAAATAAAATCAATCTTAAGCATGAGAGATAATATTAATCAGTATATGAATAGAAAGCAAAACTAAAAAATTTTATGATTTTAACGCGTGAAAGCAAAAAATTTTTTAGTTATGCTTTATTCTATAAAATTATCTTTTTTTAGAGAACTAAATAGAACTTCTCTAACGAGTGAGATGATTTTAGGATTGGAACATGGAAGGTTAGATTTAGATTATGATAGGGCGCTGATAAATAAAATTCTTGATAATTTAGATAATAGGTTTATCATTCTATTTTTATATATAATTCGGAATGATATGCTTCAAAATTTAAACGATAAAACTCTCATAGAATCATATGAAAAAGTGTTAATTCTTGATGATATTTATAAAGAAAATATCTTAACATTTTGGCCAAATCAATTGATTGAGATTGTTATTGATTTAGGTCTTTTTAAAAATATTAGGAGCATGAAGGAATTTGAAAATTTAGATAATGATTTTATTGTGAAACTTGGAGAAGAAACAGTTACTATCGAAAATAACATTATTTTAGTTCCTGATGATACGTTATTCATGATAATTACTAAAAAATTCAATTTTCTCATGCGGAGGAACTTTAATCTAGCATTAACAAGATTAAAAAGTGTAATGTGTGAAAAAACGAATGTTATTCATCCTTTCATCACTCAAATGGGAGAAAATGATTATGCATTATCGGATGATCTTTTTAATATATTGGATCAGTTTGGAAATATATATCAAGCTATAAAAATGGAAATAACGATTGAACGATTTAATGAACGCTTTGAAGAAATATCAAAGAAATTAACAGATTTTATTGATATTTTTGATTCAGAATTGAATACTAAAAAAACAATCAAAAAAATCAACAATGCTATTATGGATAAAAAGGACATTATCAAGGTTCTTAAAGAGGAAAAGATCAAGTTGTCGGATAAATTTGAATGGAAAGATCTTGATATAGATGCTCAAATATTTATAGACTGGAATTCTTTACTGATCAATTTATTAAACCATCGATATCAAATGGATAATATTGGAAAAAAAATATTAGATTTGAGGAACTATTATTCAGGAAAAAAAAAAAAAATAGTTATCTAGATTATATTGAAAAAGTGTCATACAATGAAGATAATATCGTCAATAACATTGAAGATTTATTGATCACCTTGAGGAAAGAAGTGATTGAAATCAATGATAATATTTCAAAGTTGACAAAAAAACAAGTGAAATTATTAAATTTAGATTTTGAGAGGTTTGTTTTAACAAATTAAAAATGAAATGTCCTGCTTGTAACGTTGATATGGAGACTCTCGTTGAAGGAATCTTTCAATGTCCTCAATGTAAAAAAATTATTAAGGGAAAAGATGAAAAAGCTGAAGCCCTAGTTGGTAAAAAAATTGAAGAAGGGGAGTTTCTTGACGGTGATTTCTTTCATAAAAATGCTGGGGGGTTGAATAAAGAGTATGAAGTTGCTGAAAAAGGAATAACAATCAGTAAAACTCCTACTAGATGGTTTGCAGCATTAATATGTCATAATGCATATTTAAAAAGTGAGAGATACGTGAGGTTATCTTGGTGGACAAAATCCTTTTACGGTCATGGGGGAATGATCAAAATTCATGAGAAGGATGAGCTAAACAACTTGATAATTTCATTAGAAAAAATTGATGATGCTTTTGATGAATATTGGGGATGGCACGGGAAATTTGGTCGTGAAAATCCAAAATCTGAACAACAAAAATTAAAAGAAAAACAAATAGATATCATAAAATATCGAATTTTAGAAAATAGGACTTGTCCTAATTGTCAAAAGCGAATGAATAAAGAAAAATACCATTATGAATGTAATCATTGTGGAGAAATAGTGATCATGGAAGGATATGGTCAACCGATTTTTGATATGGTTTCAAAAGAATTAGATTTAAATTTTCAAGGTGATTTTCCAATTAATTTTTATTTACCTGTTAGCGGTATAACAATTAAGTGGCTCATGGGAGAATGGAAAGCATTAGTAGTGATTTATTCAAAAGACAACCCAAATAAAAAATGGCTTCGATTCTATTGGTGGACAAGAGATTTAAAAAATTTGATGAAATTTGGACAGAGAGATATGGGAGCAGGAACTCAATTAGGATGGAAACTTCAAAAAGGAGTATCTTCGCCAAATATTTATGAAAAAAAAGAACTCAAGCCATTAATAACCGCACTAAAAAAGATCTCAAAGGAATTAAAATGGAGTATCGAAGAAAAAGGATGAGGTAGAGGGAATCATAATAGAAAATATAGATCCTACTTGGAAAGAACTCTTACAGGAATTTGAAAAACGAGTAGATGGTGCAATCAAACAATTAGAAAACAGGGATGTAGAAAATATTCCTGGAGCAAGAGAAGCCCTCTTAAACAGGTTAAATAACATGAAAAATCATTTTCCCAAGAATAATGGAGAAATATTTGTAAAGGGTATTGATGATAAGATTCAGAATGCTTTTTTTCCTGTTACAAAAGATTTTACGAGTGCTTTTACAAAAATTCTCAAATCAAGAACACATGAACAAGATTTTATCATAAATGAATTGTTAAATGGATTTGTAACTTCAAAAGCAAAAGCAATTGCGTCATATTCTCAAGGACCAATCATTGATAGAATGGTAGAAGCTTTCTCCAAGAGGAATGACTTTCATATTGTTGATCATCAGTTTTATGCCATGTTCGGAGATCCAAACAAGCCTCGAAATTACGTGAAAAAGCAATTGCAGCAGTTAATTGAACTATTTGGACTGGTATCAAAAGAATTGATCATTGAAAAGGATATTCGCAGGAGTGAAAGAAAGGTCTATACTTTTTATACCTTTCCCATGGAAGTACTTACAATTTTAGAGGAAAAATATATTATAATAGACGAAAAAATGGGACGTGCCCAAGTTTCAGAAGCTTTTGATAGAAATATATTTATTTGCATGTTCTTGGCAAATTTATCAGTAAATAGGGATGATCTTGAAAAAATAGGAGGTTCATATACTATCAATGGAATATCGGCTATTTTTGCCCTAATATTGTTGTTAAGTTTCATGCCGAAGGTTTCAGTGGATGAAAGCAATCCAATTTTAAAAGATCCCTCTTATGATAAAAAAAAAATGAGCGTGATTCCAAAATCATGGATGATAAAGCAAGTATTAGAATCCCTGTTTGAACCGCTAATAAAAATTATCGCATACAGAATAGGTGGAGGCTTATGGCTTTCCAAGATAATCACGAGCGATAAGGAATCTAGCATAGTTAATCAAATTAGGTTCTTACTTAAGGATGTAAATAAATGGATATTGGGGAATATGGTTCGTGTTGAAATACCAATCTTCGTTGAGATTGCCAACATATTTACAGAAATCTTAGTAGGATATAATGAAGAATAAAATAGAGGTATATCTTTGAGTAGCAAGAGAAATTATTCAAGAACGGTAAAAGCTGGAAAAAAAAGGGAAAGATGGACTGATATTTTTCCAAGGTACTTAACATTTATTAGCCATATGAGACCGATTCTCAGGGAAACAAGGAGAATCATTAAAGATTTAGATCCTGATTTATTATTGGACACCGAAATTTTAGATAAAATCCGTCAAGAAGAGGAAAAAAGAAATATACGTACAGTACGCGCTTTATCAGAATTTTCTGCGATGTATCGTTCAAATATATATGAAATAATGAAAGATTTTATCATAAAATATCAAGATAAAATGGAAGTTATTGATATTAAAGATTATATTTTGGAATTTCTCCATGAATCCGTGTCTGCATTAAACGTCTTACAGCATATCACATCACCAGATAAAAAAAACTATGAAAAAACCTATTTATATCGCTTAGTGAAATTCTTAGAAGAAATTCTCTTTCCTAGGGGTAGCAATTTGGGTACTATTTATGAAAAATTATTAAAAAATGTTCCAGAATTCTATGAATGTCAGAGACACATGCTTCAATCCCATACTTTTTATAGGGAAAAATTAGATAATCCAGATTTATTTGAAATTCATGGGATTTCACCAAAGATTTATCAAATTATTAACAACATCATATCATTATTCAATCTTGATCCAAATTATGCCATGTTCCCTGAAAAGGAGAATCATGAAGTTCCGATGATTTTAAAAAATGACGTATTTTCACCTTATATTGATTCAATAGCTAATGCGGAAGAGGAATCTATTGAAAAATTAGCGGACTTAATGGGCTTAAGGCTAATTGATGGGATCTTTTTGTCTCCTAAAGATTATTTTGTACAAATACTACTTGATAATAATTATTTAAGAGAAAGCAAGCAATCAGATGGGATAATTCGATATATCCCCCAGTTTAGCAATGAAACGATATTATTACATTACTTGGCATTTGCTTCGATGAGGAGGGGCTTTTTAAGTCGAGAATTGATCAATTGGTTAACGATGAATTTTTCTTTTTTAATATACATGGGTATATTAAAGTGGAAATTATCAGAGGAGAACATATTTTATTCAATATTTAAGGATTTA
>DXJM01000333.1 GCA_019057355.1 Promethearchaeota archaeon
AGATGTAATATTTGGCATTAGTCGAGATATTACAGAACGGCAAAATGCAGAGACCAAAATTAGGGAATCTGAAGAAAAATTTAGAAATCTTGTTTATAGCATTTTTTCCAATTCAGCTATTTCTGAAAGTATTTTTTCTTCGAGAATTTTCAATTTTTGTATCTTATTATCGTATTCTTCTTTGCTGATCTCACCAGTAAGCTCTTTCATCTCAAAATCTAATGATAACTTTGAAATATTAGCTCTCTTGATTTTTAGATCGGTTAATGTCATTTGAAGGTTTTTTTTCTGGTCTTGCTCTAAACCTATATTTTCTTCAGGTTTATGTGGCAATTTTGTTAAATCTGAAGGTTTTTGTATGGATGTTTCAGGACTTAAGGGTTTGTTGGGCGGTTCGGTTAAATATGGTTTTTCTTTTTCTAAAATAGGTGGATGCTTCATGAAGGGTTTGGTTTGTTCAATAAGCTCAATCGGTTTAGATTGTTGCACCGTTGGGTTAGACACTTGCCCATAAGCTGAAGTTTTTAACTTATTTTTAGCATCCTTTGGTACT
This sequence comes from Promethearchaeota archaeon, assembly GCA_019057355.1. GTDB lineage: Archaea > Asgardarchaeota > Lokiarchaeia > Sigyniarchaeales > SOKP01 > FT1-020. The sequence continues at coordinate 554 of DXJM01000333.1, forward strand.
TGCATAACTTGTTTTGGCTTCTCTTTTATAATAAATTCTTCGGGCTCTATTGTTATTTTAGTTTTACTTTGTGCGCCATTAGACATTTGAGGTGGTGCAGGAGGGGGTCTCATCTTTGGTTTTACTGGTAATGCTGTCAATTTTTCAATTCCTTCTTCGCTTATTCCTGTTTGCTCAACTCTCTCTTCTTTTATTTCTTTTATTGTTTCTTGTTTTTCAATAATACTAGGGGACTCAGGAGGCTTTGGAGGTGGTGTTATTGAGGGGCGTTCAGGACTCTTTGAAGGTGATGTTATTGAGGGGCGTTCAGGACTCTTTGGAGGTGGTGCTATTGGTGGGGTTTCAGGACTCTCTGGAGGTGGTGCTATTGGTGGGGTTTCAGGACTCTTTGGAGGCTCAGACACTTTAGGGAGTTCTATACTTGATTTTTTTAGCATTTGTTTGATTTTTTCTGCTTTATTAAAAAATTCTTTACTTAAAACATCATCTCCAAGATCTATGCATAGATCACTTATTTTTTCAAATAAATGCACTGCTTCTTGAAAGTCTCCATTTTCTAGAGCTATTTTTACCTCTTCAGTTAAATCATCCCTCTCTTTAAGAGGCTTTAATAGGGGGGAAACATCCGCACTCATTTCTAAAACATCTGCAATAATGGTTATCATTTTCTGGCGATTTTCTTCCCGATTAGCTATCATCGAATATGTTTTTAAACCTAATATCTTTTCTATCGTCTCAGGAGGCATTGCATTGGATAAATCTTGTTTATTTCCAATAACCGCAGTGTGAGCATTTGGCGACTGTTCTTTTATCAATTCCAAGAAAAACTTGCTTTTTTCAACATTTTCGATAGTTGAATCTGTAATGAGCAAGACAGCATCACTTCCCTTAATAAAATTAGTCCAAAGATAACTAAATTGTTCTTGCCCTGCAAAATCCCATAAACTAAACTGTAGTTTTCCAATTTTAATTGTTGCGATGTCACCTGTTATAGTCGGCACGTGTTGCATCGGAATTTCTTCGGCTTTTATAAGTCTAGTTGTTGTGGTTTTTCCAACTCCCGAAAATCCACATAATGAAATTTTAGGCTTCAGGTTCCTGTGATTTGCGTCTATGTTTGGATCAAATACCTCAAAAGTTTTTAAATCACATTTTTGCCCTAATATATCTCCAAATAGATTTAAAAAATCTTTTTTACATTTTGTTAACTCCTTTTTAACATACTCAAACTTGTCATTTAAACCTGTTATAAAAATAATAATCAATTCAAATTTTTTATCCGTGATGTAAGCAATCCGGAATTTATAGTAATCATGATATTCTAACTTTTGTTCGGATGAGCCCCTACCAAACACATCTTCCCTTATCTGTTTAAAATGACTTTGAAAAAGATCATCAGTTAAAGCTTTTCCATACTGCCTTTTATAGAGAAGTTCTTCCCCTTTATAAATAAATACCTGTCGTAAGATAGTAAATCACCTTTATTTTTTGAAAATTCTCTTCCTTTGTATTAGTTTGAAATATATTTAATCAAATCTTTTATTATTGAGTACTTTTTTTCTTTATTTTCCTCATCTTTTAAGGTATTTTCAATCTTCTCAATATCTGGAGTAAAATCAAAAAGCGTGAAAGTTTTCAATTCTTTCTCGATAATCTTTGTTTCTAATTTATCAAGAAAAAGCTTTATACCAGGCATTAATTTTGAGATATTCACACTGAGATCTAATTTTGAAATCAATATTAATTTATTGCTAAAGCTAAACAAGTAATTTTGTTTTTCTGATGCAAGAGTAAAAAAATCAATTTTTTGTAACCCTAATTCACTTGCAATTTCATTACTATTATTGATAAAATCTAAAATATGATTTGGAACAATTTTTCCTTTTGAGAATTCTTTAATTAACGTTCCTAACACGATACCATATTTGTTAGCAATAGCACATTCCGTATTTAATTCGGACTTGAGTTGTGCTATGAGCTCGTCGAAATCAATATCTTCCATGATAATGAAACCTTTTATTTATAAAATTAATATAAGAAAGATTATTTATATTTTTCTTCTCTTAGATTGATAATTCCTAATAAAAAATGCTCCTATACATAAAAATAACACAGAATTTTAAATTAGTAGCAGTTTTTTATTAACCTAGCTATTTCCTTGATCGTGTTTTTTTTTATTATCAGGGATCTTTTTAGAGATTATCCAATAATATCTAATTAAGTTCAAGAATTTAATGGTGTAATTGAAATTTTTTTTAAAGATAACGTTTAGGTAATTATTTTTGTTCTTTAAAAAAAAGAATAAAAAATCGCTATAAAGGGAA
>DXJM01000334.1 GCA_019057355.1 Promethearchaeota archaeon
AAATGGTAAAAGAATTTAAAGTGTTTAATTTCAAAAAAAATTATAGATTTTTTTATTATTTTTCATTTTATTCTTTTACCATTTACATCTTCCATTATTTCTTGGTTTATTTATTCCTTCATATGTTAGACATGTATTTATTCTTCCTTTTTTTTGGCATCACGGTAGCTCTAATGGGAATATTATTAAAGGCAACTCATGACAAATTTGGATGGAAATTTTCTATTAAAGCGATTATTGGAAGGGCGAGTTTTGAAATTGCTAAAAGAATTCAATCAAGGCAAATCAATTTGTAAAAGAAAGTAAACAAGATAAATAAAAAAAAGAGTTCATTATTACCACACTAAGTTGGTAATTATATCTTTCGCTGAAGATGACTCCTTTTTTCCTAATATTTTTTTCATCCGCAAGTCATTTATCGCATCTTCAAGGCGGTTATCGATATTCTTAATATTTTCCATCAAATTATTTTTCTCGGCGTTAGTCTCAACTAGGTTAATCATGGAATTGTCTTTATTCATTAAATTCTCAAGTTGCTGTCTAAAATTCTCTTTTATCTTCGTGCTGACTACCCTTCCTTTATCAATCAGAATAGGCAAAACGGGGACTCTCTGTAATGTCCGGTTAGAGTTTGGATCGACGAAAAAGAACACAAAAATAGGAATTCCAACAATAACTTCTTTTGTTCTTATTTCGATTGTATAGTTTTTGATGAAATTTTGAACATCCGTCATGTCCATGTCTTTTACTCTTTCAATATTATCCAAACATGATTGTTTTTCGTTTTTGATCTTTGCTACGATGTCCTCTGCTGAAGAAAGGTCTCCTTGCTGGGATCGGTGCTTTTCATCAATTTGTTTCTGGACTTCCCTAATTTTAGTTTCTAAGTCTCTAATTTTTGCTGCTTGAGTCCTTTCATTATCACGAATTTCTGCTAATATTGATTTCTCTACACTAGCTATATCTAATTTATATCTACTAATCGTATTTCCTAATGATCTGTATTTCAAATCCATATCCTTCACCCCTTCTTGAATCAAGAACCAATCTTTTTTTTCTATTGCTGTTTTAATTTTGTCAACGGAACCTTTAAGTGAATTTAGATCATTATAACAATCTCCAGTTTTATCGCTAATTTTATATTTTCCACTTTTTACCAATTCTTCAGGAGTTTTTTCAAAAGTTCTATTCTTTTCAGCTTCTAATTCACTATTTAATATTGCTAATTGTTTTTCTTCCTCACTTGTATCAATCCTCTTTCCCCGAATTTTATCAACATCTTGAGCACCTTTTTTAACCCATCTTTCACATAATTTTGTAATACTATCACCGAATTCATCAAGCATTTGAGTGTCTTTTTGAGAAATGAATTCATAAATTTCAGGAGCAATTCTTGTTTGCTCTACACTCTTCGTTATGGACCCACCTTCTAAAATAAAAAAAGGTTCTCCAAAAGAGCTGAGTTTATATTGATTGATAAAAAAATTCTTGAAAAAATCCATTTCGCTAGAATTAAATAGTGCTTCTTGAATGACTATATTTCTCTTAAAATATTTTGGTTTTTTTAAGTAAGTTGAATTGTAGGCAGCTAATGACTCATAAAAGGAATGGGGATCAGCTCCTTTAATCACATTATTAGGTTTTACAGGTATTTGGGCGAACTTCCCAACGGTGAGTTTCTCTTGCTTATTTCCTAAATAAGAGCAGACGCAAGCTCGATTTTCATTTAATGGAATTAATTTAACAGGCCAAAAACATGTTATTATGCGATTCACTTTTCCAAGTTTTTTTATTTTTTTTCCTAATATGTCTATACATTCGATTAAAGCCATGGCCAATTCATTGAGTAAGGTCGCTTTAGATCTAGCAGGGATAATGTCGCCAAGATTTATTAGATAAGGTATCACATTTTCCATTTTTTCGTCACTTTATTGTTTTTATATGTTATATTTAGAAGATTGGTTAATTTAATAATTTTCGTGATTATTTGATATAATAATTTATCACATTTACTAATGTAAAAAAATGATGGTAAATAAAACCCCATATCGAGATAGTAAAAAAATACATTTTTTTATATCATAAAATCGAATTATTTTTTATCAATTTTCAATCATATGTTAAAATGTTTTAAAATAGGTGTTACAAATTCTCAATATTATCATAGCTCTGAGTCAATTTACATGTGTAATTGGTTTCCTTACATATTGGATTTATTCCCTATAGCAGACTTGTTTTGGGTCATGCTTACTTTATTTTTAGCATCTATAGGAATACTTAGTTCTCAAAAATTTGGTTTTATTTTTTCGATCATTTCTGGTAGTGCCTTGATATTTCTTGGATTACTTGATATTACATTTAACATTCAGAACAATGTTTATTCCAATAAAGTATCTGATACCTTTCTACATCTTTTTATAAATATCTTTTGCATGACTTTTGGACCCATTTTCATTATATTTGGAGGATTGAATTTATAAATCAGGCTTAAAAAGTAATATGAGGCATAGTAATTCATTTAAAAAACTAAGCAAAAGTAGTTTTTAGAATTTGCCATTTAGATATTAGTTTTTTCAGCAAAAATGTAGCGTAGAATATGGACATGTTTGCTATTTTCACCGTGTTCTTCTTCATCCTCTATTTTTCCAGTCTTAATGACATTAAACCCTTTAAATTGTTTTATTAAATCATTTTTGGTGAAATAATGAACAGGCCTTCCTGGTTTGCTTTCAAAAGTATTTGGTTCTATCATTCTTCCCTTGCCAAAACTGTTTTCATCGTCAGAAAATACCACAAAGAAAACCGCTCCCTTATTTATTAATTGACCTGTGCAATTTCTTAAAAATAAATCTCTTTCGTCTTTTAAAAATAAATGTAAGACATTAAAACAATAAATTGAGTGTATTTTTGATTTTTTCTTTTTGATTGAAATTTAAATATCTCTAATTGCATACCGACGAAAACTCTGGATATGTCAATTCTTTTAATGTCGGAAGAGATGAATTGATTTCCTTTGCATAAAAATCGTCTTTTTGTTCATTTTCAATAGGAAAATTGATGTAATTGATCATTCTTGAACACTCTTTTTTTTCCGACAAATTTCGCGTTGGCATAGATGTGGATTTTGTCGTCCTTAGTTCAAAGATTTTTAATTTTTGATTCATTATTTTAATTCTAAAATTCACTCAATTCTTTTATTATTTTCTTAGATCTTTAAGTTGGCTAAAAAATTGAGATTATATATTTTTTAAGAGCTATGACTTTACCACTCAATGAAACAATGAGTTGTTTCTTTAGTCTTGTTTTAATTTTTGTTTTTATTGAAATAGGATTAAAGATAACTATAAAATGTTTTAAATATAAAATAAAAACCCCCCTTTATATGGGATTGTCTTGGATAGGAGTATCACAATTCTGGATGAGTTCATTTCTCAACCCTTTTCTGATTTTAACGAATTTATCTATTGACGGTCTTTCAGCAGAAATGTATTATTTTGTGAATTTTTCATTGATCTCTTTAACATTGTTTTTATATACGACGGCTATTACCAATTACGTATTGGAAAAATACCAGAGATATCTTCAATTATTTATATTAGCACTGGTTTTACCTTTTCAGATATTGAAATTTTACTTTTTACGTACTAATCCTTCATTCCTCATTCAAAAACCAGAACCTAACATGGTTATTTATTCTACTTTTACGAGTGTTTATTTATTGATATTTATTTTATATTTTGTGATATTTGGGTACATTTTATCCATATTATCGTTTAAATCCTTGATAAAAGAAACCAGGTTTAAAGGCAAATTGCTTTTTATAGCATTTTCCTTATTCTTAATTGGTGCAATTATGGATACCCTTGAAATGGGGCTCCTCCTTGATTTTATTGATCGATTAATTCTAATTTTTTCTGTTATTTTTTTCTATTATGGTTTTATTATACCAAATGATATAACCGAACGAATGATCGCTGAAAAATTGATAAGGGAAAGCGAAAAAAGATTCCGATCGACATTTGAACAAGCCGCTGTTGGAATGGCCCATGTTGCCTTAGAAGGGCCATTTTTGAGAGTAAATAAAAAATTTTGCGAAATAATAGGCTCTTCTACAAAAGAACTCCTTTCTAAATCAATTCACGATCTCAATCTTACTGAGCAACCTTTAGAAAAGGATCTCATGTTCCAAAAATTAAAACAAAACAAAATTTCACTGTATGACACTGAAAAAAAATATATTAAACAAGATGGAACTTTCTCATGGATTAAAATAACGGCTTCTAATTTGCTTGATTCGAAAAAAAGAATAAAATACTTTATTTTTGTTATACAAGACATATCTGATAAGAAAAAGGCAGAAGAACAGTTAGAACTATCTGAAAAAAACTTTAGAGATGCTTATAATAATGCAGAGCTTTATAAAGACATCTTTGTTCATGATATCTCAAATATTTTACAGAACATCTGGAGTGCAGATGACCTCTTGAATTTTTACAAAGAAAAAAGCGATGAATCTGATGTAAAATCGTTAATCAATATAATAAATATCCAAGTAATTCGGGGGGCAATGTTAATCTCAAACATCCGAAATCTATCAAAATTAGAGCGAGGAAATATCGAAAAAAAGCAGATAAATATCATTAATGTCTTAAAAGATGCGATCGAATTCATTGAAAGTACGTTTAAACAATTTAATCTTAAAATAGAAATAGAATATAAAGAATTCGTTCTTAATACTGATGCTAATGATTTACTCTTAGAGATTTTTAATAATATTCTTATAAATGCCATCCGACATAACAAAAATGAATGCTCTGAAATATTAATCAATGTATTCTCTGAAAATAACTACATTAAAATTCAATTTATTGATAATGGGGTTGGTGTTGATGATTCTCGCAAAGAAATCATTTTTCAAAGAGAAAAAAGCGAAATTCATAAAAACAATACCGGTTTAGGGTTATCGGTAACAAAAAAAATAATAGAATCTTACAAAGGAAGGATATGGGTTGAAGACCGTGTATTTGGGGATTATTCGAAGGGAAGCATGTTTATAATTACCTTGCCAAAAACTTGAATTACTAGCCATGCAAGATTACGATTTTTCTAGAGCCTGCTCATAGTTTTAAGAAAATTTTAATTCCTCTTCCTTTAAAATTCCAAGAGATTAGCACGATTTTATTCCCATAACTATATTTTTAATAAATTTTTTTAAAAAACAATTGAATCAGAATGTCCCAGCTACCATTGAACGTATCATTTTCCCTTTAAGGAAAAATTGAAATTTTTCACTATTTTCATAAAATAACATGTTGAGAATCCCAAATCTACTTGTATTAAAAAATATTTCGACTAATTTGATTTTCTCAATTGAAGAAAAAGGATTTATGAATAATAAGATATATGTTTTTTAATATTTTATTAATGTCCTTGTTTTTGTCTTTATTCGTTTAGATTTTGGATTTTCTGAG
>DXJM01000335.1 GCA_019057355.1 Promethearchaeota archaeon
ATTTTTTTGAAAAAAATGAAAAAAAATGTAATGATAGCATGATAAAATAGGTTTTTGGAGAGACCAATTAGATAAATTAATGAATAGTGATTAAATATGGCTGTCATTTACATGCGAAAATTAGAAAAAGAACCTGAATCGTATGATTCAAAATTCACAACGCTTACAAGGGGGGTAAATCTAAAGGTTCAAGAATGGATTCTCGAAAGATTAAATGGAACGGAATCAATTTTAGAATTAGGATGTGGTACTGGAAAGCTTGCTACAAAAATGGCACAAAAAGGAAGTGAAGTGCTTGCAATAGATAAAAATTTTTTAATGATCAATCATGCAATGCAGAATTATCCGCCAAATGAGGATATTAATTTAACTTACCAAATTGGCACGATTGACAATGTTCTAATTGAGCGTCAATCAAAAAATCTCATAGTTAGTACCTTCATGTTATCTGAACTTCGCCCCCTTGAACAACAAATTTTCCTTCGAAAAGCATGGGATGCTTTAACTCCTAATGGTCGATTAATTATAGCAGATGGATTTGTTTCTTCGGGATTTTGGAAGATTACATTTAAAATAAAAAGATGGTGGTATAAAAAAAAGCTCAAGCGTTTTAGATTAAAACCGACTTATTTATTAAATTGGTTCCATGGTTATCCTGAACCAATTGGATTTCAAATTATAGCATATCAAGGATGGAATCACGGGGCAATTCAGGTGATGGAGTATAGAAAAACTCATAAAGAAGCACCTGGATATTACCTTCCCGCGCAAAAAAAATTCAAGGGAATTAAATCGCAACTTGAAATATATAGATGCTTGTTTACAGGTCAAGTAGATAGAGTGCCTATAGAGCCCGGGATCTATAAGTCAGGAAATCCAACAAAAATATCTCCTATACTAGTTACTGCTAACTATGTTTATACATATATTAAAATCATGCGGGACTTAAAAGGAATTGACGCGTGGATATTATGCGTGGATTCTAATGGTATCAACGTATGGTGTGCTGCTCGAGGAAATGATTTTGGAAATAATCAGCTCGTAGAGGCCGTTGAGGCCATGGGCATTACTGAAATGACCGAAACAAGAACGCTCATTCTCCCCCAACTTTCTGCAGGAGGCGTTGCCGTGCCTTGTTTGCCAAAAAAAGCTGATAAGTTTCCCTTTACTGTGAAATATGGTCCTATATGGTCGAAAAATTTACCGCAATATCTAAATGTTAACCCTGTTCGAAAAACAGATAAAATGAAACTAGCTAAATTTACTTTATCCCATCGAATTCGTGCCGGCTTGACTCACACGATGTTTTTATTCCGTAAAATATTCATCTACCCCATAATTGGGATGTCGATTTTATTTTTCCTATTAGGATTCATCTTTGGTGGGGAGTGGTTCCATAAATTCTGGTGGATTGGTGAATTTTCTCTTTGGATTGTTATTGCTAACAGTTTTATTACATTATTTTATCCTATTTCTAAGTTTACTCGAAATTTTATTTATAAAGGCATGCTATTCGCTTCATTCAATCTTTTCATATTAATCGGATTGAATTGGATAATTCATCATAATTTTCTGAATATTTTATGGTATTCATGGTTTTATTTTTGGATAACCATTTTTTCAACAATGTCCTTTAGTGGATACACGATGGCAACAAGTCCAAATGAAATTCAAGCTGAATATCCAACTTTTAGTTTGATAAATAAAGTATTATTAACTTTAAGTGTCATATTTTTAGCTCTTGGCATCATAGTATATTAAAATACGTAAAAGAATAAAAAAAAAATAAAAAAAAAGTGAATTGAAAATAATAAATGAAAGAAAATGACAGAATTAAATACAAATTCCAGGTGCTGTTCTCCTTTCGCAATAAATTCTAATGATTTAAAAATATATATTGATTCGTCTAAATGTTCAAGTTGTGGATTATGCGGGGAACTATGTCCTTTTGGACTGATTGGTAAAAATAAATATGGAAAATTTGAAATTATTGACCCCATATCATGTACGGAATGCAGTGCCTGTCAAAGGAACTGTCCTACTCAAGCAATTATAATGCAAGAACAAGTGGGATGTGGATGTCTTTGGGACGCGAAAAGGAGATTGAATGGAAATAATAATTCAATAAATTGTTGTTTGAATTAAATTAAAGAGAGATGAAATATTGAATATAAAAAAGAATATAGAAAATAAAAAATCGGAGTCATCTTGTTGTGGATCTTATCAAGCACCTTGTTGTGGCTCAACCCCGACATCTTGCTGTGGTCCTTCAGAAAGTATTGATCCAAAAGATTCTTTAAATCAAGAATCGTCAACAAGCATGACCAAGGAAGAAAAATCAACTGAAAAGTTAAAAGTAGATATTTATATACCATTAGAAACTTGTTCATGTGAGTGGGTGCAGTTCATGAATTTGATTTTTTCCACCCTAACACCTTACATGAGACATATAAAGCATGAGACAAAATCTCTGAATTCTGAGGAAGCAGGTGCGCTAAATTTAACCAGTAACTGCGTTATAATTGATGGAAAGCACAAATACACGACATCTTACGAGTTAAAAAAAGATTTACCCTCATTTCTTAAAGAAAAAGGATTATTATAACCATAATTTAAAAAAAACATGAGGAGGTAAAAAAAATTAAGAAAATCACTTTTCAATTGAGAATGCCCGTTAATGGAATTGCTAAAAATAAAGAATTTAAGGTTCAAGTCAATGATGATGCGGTATTAATTGAAGCCTTAGCGATGGTGGATAAATATATTTTTGAAAATCCACAAGAATCGCACTTTGCATCGCATCCACCTAATAGTTTTATTCGTTGTTATTTGCAATTATTGTTTGATCCCGTGGAAAATAAAATTCATTCAGATATCAATCTATTTGCAGCGAGTGCTAAAGGTTTCATGCCAATTGATAAAAGAATAGATTATATTCTTTACGATGATTCTGAAATATCATTAACTTCGTCTGCTTGAGGGTGATGAGCGAAAATGGTGAATAGAGTGGATTATGGAAGGTTTAAGACAATAATCCGTAAAAATTATGGAAAAAATAATAAATATTTCGCTCATTATTTTAAAAAATATGAAAAAAAGGATTAGTATGGATGATGTTTTTCAAAAAAAAAATAGTGAAAAATTGACAAGAGGAGAGCATCCTGAACTATCTAATAAAATGGAACCAATAGAATGGAGGTCATGTAAATTAAAAAAATAACACTTAAAATAAGCATCCCTATTAGAAACCTACAACAAGGCAAGACATTTATAGTTGAAGTCAAGGATGACGCTAATTTTATGGAAGCATTAGCAATGGTTGATAAATATATTTATGAAAATCCAATGGATTCGATATTTCCGATTTATGAAGGTTACATTCATAATTATTTGCAATTGATCGTGAATCCTGAAGAAAATTATATTTATGATGATGTTGGGATTTCCCCTTACGCTCCTAACGATGAAGGTTTGTTGAGAAGATTTAATCCAATCCGAGATGATTTTTTTTTTAGCTTGTATCCGGATAGTGTTATTGATATACAGCAAGATTTTGGATGTTGATGACAACAAGTAAAAAAGAGATTAGACATAGGGAAATTTAAATCAGTCATCCGAGAAAGATATGGTAAGGATAACGAATATTTTTCTCATTATCTAAAAAAATAAAGGAATGATATCTTTCATCAAATGCTAGTGAGAGATTGACAATAGGATAGCGTCCTATTTTCCTCACAACAACTGGGAATATAAATGACTTATAAAACTTAAGTTCATTTTTTTTAAAATTTGTTCAATAGATATATCCTCATTCTTTCACTAATAGATCGGGATACATGACGAGGTATTCCTTCTAATAGAA
>DXJM01000336.1 GCA_019057355.1 Promethearchaeota archaeon
AATATAAACAAAAAAATCAGATTTTATTGGGGATGGTACGAAAAAAGAATTTTATTCTATTAAAAGCAATGCTTATATCCCAAAATGAAAAAATAATGGAAATTATTAGTCATGTTTTCTTGGGTTTTATTATATGTTGAAAGAAAAAAAACTTAATAAAAAATGCATTTTGGTTCTCATAGCTCATTCTTAGATGTTTTATTTTTTTGTATATTGCTCATAGATGTTCCATGCCTTTTGATAAGCCTCTTCAATTAAATGCTTTTGTTCTTCGGGATTTGCTAACATGCTACATGTTCTTTCTTTCCCGAGTAAAAAAAGTTCTTTAGCTTTTTTTAATCTATCATGGGGATTTATTTGAGCGATTTCTGTTATTTTCATTTTATTATTTACTTGCCATTCTTTTATGCTATACCATGTATTCCCTTTTATTGCCATAACAGAGAGAGGGAGGAGATTTTGCATCATTTGAGCAATTTGTTCTATGAGTTGCCTTTGTTCTGGAGTGATGGTTAACTTTTTATATTCATCTTCTGCTTCTTGCACTTTTTTCAGGTCAAATTTCAGTGTAATTTTAAACACCTCTTTTTTTATTCTTTATTCATTTTGTTTTCCTAAAAAATTGATATATTTAAGAATAAAAATCGGATTTTTTAAATAATCGAATAAAAATAAGTTTTTATATAGAATAAATTCCTTAACTTTAAACTTCCAATTTATGGCATTTTTGTTAAAAAAAATATTAAAATGATTATTAGGAAACAATTTAAAATTTAGAATTCCAGATGGGCATTCATAATATCATCCATATCAGCTAACTATTTACTTTAATCGCTTATAGTTATATGAAAGAACATTAATTAACCTAATTTATAAAATCCAAAATTATGGGGCATTGGTGGCATCATTTTTTTAGGATTATATAAAAAACAGCTATATTATTAGTAAAACCATTAATATTATTAATCTTCCAAGGAGAACCAGTGTTTACATATTATGCATTGCATTATATGAGTAAACTTTTTAGTTTCAGAATGATTTGTAGGGAGGAGACGCTTTACCATCTGTCCTCCACATTTATTACAGAATTTTACTTCTAATAGTGCGACTTTTTTTCTTAGCGGTGCCATTTTAGTTATTTATCCTTTTAAGTAAGCATTAACCCAAATCCATTTGGCTATAAAATTACCCCAATAACCATATATGATACTAATAAAAATAAAGGTTTAAAAATTTATTCAAATACTTGTTTAAGTAAAGTTTTCAATTTTGAATGACCCAAATAGGGCTCGACCACGCCATGTGGTCATTTTCTAAAAAGAATCTCAAGTAATAAAAGACAAATCTTTCTTTCTGGGAAATATGAGTTAAGAAGATAATCTTTAGTGGAACATTATCTTCAAATCTTCCTACAAACATAAATCTATTGATGAGAATTTTATGAAATACTCCATTATTTCTTATTATTTCAAGTTTGATGATGTTAATGGGAGAAATAATCCCGATGTTTAATATACGAGTTTTAGCAAGTCTTTTTTCTTTATTCAATTCGATAATATCTCCCATAAAATAGGAATCCAAATAAAATTCGATTATCACTCGAGGTCCTGTAGTACCATAGCATTTTCGATCGTTCAGAGCGTTCCAAATAGATTTTTTTGTCAATTTTTCAGCCCAAATAGCCATTATTCCTGGAGGATAGAGTCCATCATCAGGATCGATTTCTCCCGAGGGGTAAAGTCCAAAATGATCGTCCCCTCCCGCAGTGAAACCTAACTTGTAACCTTTTTGGAGGGCATCTCTCACGAAACTTCCTTTTTTTTCCAAAATTGCACCCCGTTTCAATGCATGCTTTCCGTATCCATAAAATTTATAACGAGGAGGCAAGGGGTTCCCATCCTGAAAAGAGCATTCTTGATTTCCCCAAGTGGAATATATTTCAACGAGTTTTTCAATTGAGTTATCAAAATAATCCCAATTTCTATAGCCCGCTCTCAAAGCGGAATGATGTGAAATAAGTAATATCTTATCTCGATATTTTCTTAAATTCTTATTGAGTTTTAAGGGTGAATTATACTTATTGATTTCAGAGCGAAAAATAGGGATGCCATCATCATAATGATAAATACAAATATCTCCATGACCAGTGAACCACTTGCCATATTCATATCCAAAAAATGAAACAAATACATTTTCTTCATAAAATTTTTTAACAATAGTTCGAATTTCATTAAAATCTTCATCGGAAGTTTCATTTATATGATCATGTTCAGTGTTAGTTCCAAAATCCAACCCTGCATCTATCATGTTATGGAAATATTCATTAGGGTCTCTCACGCCATCACTTTTATTTGTATGACCGTGAATGTACCCCCAATATAATCTTTTTTTAGGTTTAATTTGGACACATTTTATAGGATTTGAAATATAAGTCTTGATTTTATGGTAACACGTGATCAAATAAATCCCTGAATGCGGAATTGAAAAATCAACAATTCTAAAAAGTCCATTAAAGCGTTCATGCACCTGAACATCTTTTATTTTAACGGCAAGAGCATCGTCCATATTTAAATACTGAAGTTCAATTTTGCCTCGAAAGTCTTTTACCAAATTTTTATATTTATCTTCTATGCGGAGGATAATTTTAAATTTTTGATTCACGATAGCGATTGATGGACATAAAATAGTTATGTGATTAAATTTATCATTAATAAGATTGAGAGTAGGTGGATTAGAGAAATTAATTTTATTCTTGTCAGGTAATTCAAGATAAATATCTATTTTTTTATTCATTTCTACTAGCGATTGAGCTAACGTCTTTACAATTCTAAGCTCTATTTTAGAGTTCTTCTTTATTCCTAATTTCTCAGTAATAATATATTTAATAATTAATTCTTTTCCCGTGATGACAAGAGGAATTAGAGATATAGAGGGAATGATTGAAATTTGAGCGAACCCATTCATATTTGGGTCATTAACTTGCAAGAAATACCAATCATTCTTGTTATTCCGACCTCCTCTAAACCGAAAATTTAAGAGAGAATCTTGAGGGATATCAAAATCTAATGAAAAAGATATTTTAAGAGAACAATAACTCCTTACTTTTATATTCTTTGGAGATACTGACACATCGAGTAATTTTTTTTGTTTCATTATAGACTTTCAAACAGAATTTTACTAAATATAAGAATTGCTCGATATTAAATAATTATATTACACGAGCTTTGCACTTGTTTCAGGTGAAATATTAGACATGACCATGATGAATTAAATTAGAAATGATTTTATATTTCGTGATCAAAATTTTATTAATTTCAATTGTATAATTTGGTTTAAAATCATGTTTTTCTTCAATTTTTTCAAGTTTTTCTCGTATTATCAAACTTCCACTCATGAATCAACGATAGTGGAAGGATTAAAAAAAATTTAATATCATCTTAATAATATTAGCAGGATCAAAACCTAATGTTTTTAAATTTTCTAGTAATTATAAAATTAAAATGAAATATTCATATAATAGAAAAATGTTAGCATGAAAATAAACTTTTGGGAAATCCCGTTAATTTCTGCAATTATAACCCTTCTATCTATCTTAGTTCCATTTTGGAGTCGTGTTAATTCAGGGATCTTACAATCAGTGTGGTCTTGGGGATTAATATGTGATACAAATTACATTCAATACTACGTAGGATTCTTGAATAACTCGATATATCTAACGGTGGGATTTCTATTCACCTTTTTAGAAGTCATCACTCTCAATATTCTCTTGATCATTACTTATAGAATATGGAGGAATGATATAGATCTTTCAAATATCAGGATCTTTAGCTTCATTGCTGCGATAATTCTTATTATTTCGCCCATATTTCTTGTCATTGGAGCATATATAGCAGATCCTCAATGGTCTAAGCTATACATACCAACTTTGGGATTCATCTTACCGTTTATAGGAGCATTTTTTTCCTTTATGACTGTAATGCTCTCACAAAAATATGTTAAAACTCAACTTCAAAAGTTAAAAAACTAAATATTTAAGATTACTTAATTATTTTTCTAATCTTTTCAGCTTCTTTTACCTCCAATAAATTGTGAGCATTTTAATGATCTCTTTAATTTCTTCTTGTAACCCGGTTTTTTGTCGTTTAATATCTTGAAGATTTACAATTAGGCTGATGGGTAGAAAGAGATATGGTAAATTATCCCGATAGAGCTTTCAAACTACCTGAAAACCTGAATATAACTTCTACCCATATATGATCATGAAATGGTATTTAACAACTCAAAACAACTCTTCCGGGCTGTATTACCTCTATAAGCGCAATTACAAGCAAAAAGGAAAATCTAAGAGTGATTATGTATATTTGGGCACGGAAGAAGTTGCGTTAAAGATAATGTCGGATTTTAATTCGGAAAAACCACTAAATCAACATCTTTTATCGTTTTCTGGCGAGACCCTCTTGTCAAAAATGCTTGAGCTGGTTGATTTCAAGAACATAATAAATAAAATCGTTCAAAATGACACGAAATTTGATGTTGGTCGTTTTATTGAAATGCTTGTTATCGAACGTTCCCTTTATGAACATAGCAAGTGGAGATTAGCTAATGTTTCGCATGCAAAATCAATTTTTTCACTTGATACGATCATCGCACCTGATAGTTTTCATGAAAATAACATTTACAATTACATGGACTATGTGTATCCCAAGCTTGAACAAATTCAAAAGGAAATCGTTAAAAAGCTTCTTGCCATAAAGGGCATGGAATTTGACGAGTTGATCATTGATGCGACTTCGATGCATTGTTTTGGTGGCGATGATATCGAAGAGCCGAAAAATCAGATGGAAAAATATAAACAAGTAAATCGAACCCCCGGCTATAGCAGGTCCAAGCGTCCCGACCTGCCGCAGATAAACCTAATATTAGGTGTGACTAATCATTACATCCCATTATTATTTGATGCGTTTTCCGGAAATGCTCCCGATACTGCAATGTTTAAGGTCCTTCTGGAAAAGTGTCAGCGTGAATATCCCGTGCTTTTTAAAAGGATAAAAGGAAAATATCTAGTGTTTGATAAGGGAAACAATAGCGAAGATAATTTCAAGGAGATTGATGCTTTATGCGAAGAGTGGGGTTGTCATTTTGTTAGTAGTGTTCGTCCAAGCTTGATTAGTGTAAAACAACAATTATTGTCGTTAAAAATCGAAGAGCAACCGGTAATATACGAGCAGCAACGTACAAGATTAAGGGGCAAGACTTCTACGATTTTTTTGTATGACGGGGATAAAACAGAAAGAAATGTCTTGTTATACGTGAACGAAGAGATAGCCCGAAAAAGGCAGGACGAGTTTAAAGAGTTATTAAACGAGATCCAAGAAGGAGTGAGTGAGATTAACCAAAAAAAGGTTAAAATCGAGGAAAAAAAGGAATTAGTCGGAAAATTTCTAAAAAGGAAGAGAGTAATTTCCTTATTCACGCGTGAGCTTGATAATGGGACGATCAATTGCGTTCCAATCCAGAAAAAAATGGATGAAAAATTCTATTTAGCTGGTAAATTTGCTATCATTACTAACGATCCCACCCTCGATGCGGATTCTATCATCCGTATTTACAAGACATCGGGAGTTGTAGAGCATTCATTTCACATTTTAGAGAGCGTTCTTTCTCTCTACCCCTTTAGGCATCGTAAGAAAGAAAGGATTAAAGTACATTGTGCGCTTGGTATATGGGGTGCCATGGCATTTGCGTTATTGAGGTTTTTACTGAAGCAATATGACCTCGAATTTACATTTGAAGAAGGGAAAGATATCGTTAAGGCAGGATACGTTTCAATTGGCGATTATATTTATCCCGGGTATAAATCTTTCAGAATTCAGAGGACATTAAATATTGATCCTATACTAGAAACCATTTTCAAGCTATTTAAATTGAATTTTGAGTATTTTGACATAACACTTCTACCCACGAGTAACAATAAAAACTAAGGAGGAAATTAATGGAGAGATTGGGTTAAAAAAAAAGGCTGAAGCGTGGTAAAAAATTATTAAATATTAGTCAAAGGTCCATAAAGGGGTAATAAATTTAAGCAATACTTTAAATCTAAACCATGATTATATTTATCAACTTTCGAAGTTGAGTTAGAAAGTAATTTCAGTAACCCAAGAGATCCAGTAATTTTACTTTCAAGATTAATAGCATAATTTCGCAATGGTCTGTCGTCAGAGGGTATAGGCATGTTATATTCCAATGTTAATTTTATTATGCTTAGGTCAGCTGAACTTGAGGATAAAGGAACATTTTCTAAGGGAATATCTATATTTGAAGATAAGATCTTGACCCAATTAGGAATCATTTCTTTCCATTCATTCGAATATTTTTCGATAATCTCCTTTGAAATAAATGCCGTGGAAAATAATAATTTTCAGTGAGGAAAGTAATTTTAGGCGAGTAAAAGCACTTAAAACACTATTGTCCAGAATAATCATAATGATATTATTTATCTTTGGTTAAATCATAAATAATGTCAAACTCTTTTTGGATTTCTTGGATCAATTCTGGACCTCCACTATGTTTAAGATGTCGTTTTTGGAATTCAGAAAGAAATTCATCCACTTTGAGATTCAATAATCGAGTTGCTTTAGAAAGCGTTATCTTACCCTCTGAATATAGTTCTAATACCCAAATTAGAAGACTTTTTTCTTCTAACTTTTCAGAACTAAGACCTGCTAATTTAAGCACATCAATAGGTAGTTTTATATTTAATTTTTCAGTCATTTCTATTAATAAAATATCAATGTATTTATAAATAAATTTACTTTTTGTAT
>DXJM01000337.1 GCA_019057355.1 Promethearchaeota archaeon
TTTGAATTGCATGATATTTAAAATTATTAGTATAACATCATAGATGATTACTTTCTTGACAAATCTGAACGGTATTTGAATGAGAATATTATCGTGATAAATCAAAATTTTAAATGGTTCAGTCAAATCTAAAAAATAATGTATTCTATAGGAATAGCTGTTACAATCTTGGGTGCGTGCGCAAAAATCCTCCGGAGATGGCATGCCAAGGGTTTGATCAGGTTTTATTGAACTGCGGATGGTCATCGACGCTTTCCTCTCAATGAGCTGCTCAGAATCACTGAAAAAAGACATGATGAGAGGGAGTGGCATAATGGTGCGAGGAAGTATTTATGTGCATTATATTGGCGGTTTTCAAGCTAGGATTCTTCTAATACAGGAAGCTAAATAAATAGAGGAACACGAGAAACTCTTTTTAAAAAAATTTACTCATCTAAAAAAGAGTTTTTATTGCTATAATAGTCAGAATCCAAGTTAGGATAGAATTTTTTCTTCCGACCTTCCTTTTTTGTAATGATCAGGTTTAGATCGATCAATTTAGATGTGTGGTAGTAAATTGTCTTGTGATCGACATTTAGTTTTTTCTTGAGGATGCTATTCCAAATCCCAGGCTCGTTTTCTATTAATTCTAAAATTTGCAATGTCAATTTACTCTTCTGCAGTTTTAAATCCAAATTAGAAATTGGATTTTTAGGGTAATAGGGAAAATAGGCTACGTACCTTCCTATGGCTTTTTTCCCAATGATTTTGTATTTATTCAAGATTTCGAGATGCCATACTAAATTTCCAGCAGCAAGCCCCATTTTTCGGAGTAAATCATTAAAATGGATTCCCGGCTCATCAAGGATGATATCTATTATCTTTTCACGATTCTCGTTTTCCAATACCTCATCTAAGCTCAAGTGATGGGCTCCTTTATCAATAGAGGTGGTGCGTGTTTTAATGTAATTGAGAAAATCATCCTTGGATACAACAACAATAAGAGATATGACTCCAGCTAACACGAGCAAAAGAACAGTAAACGCGAGCCAACTCCAATCGCCTGGGAGATCATTGATTTCATAAAGTGTGAAAAAATAAGAGGTATCTCCTTCAAGATTTAACAAGCTAATTTCTAAATATGGTTCGGAATTTAATTGATTGATTTTTTCAACAGGATTCACAAGCTCCCAAGAATCTTGAGAAGCTTTTATTAAACTAAAGATGTAATTTGAATTAATTTTCAGTCCAAATTGATTATTTTTCTTATATTGGATGGTTAGCTTCTCGACAGATTGATTTGAATACAAGTTATATACACATCTATAGGAATCTTGTAACTTATGACCTCCAATCTCGGGTTCTTTTGGAATTTTCGATAATATAAAATGATTCATTGCTTTCTTTGACGTCATATTTAGAGAAATCGATTCATTATTTATGATGCTGAGATAGATTTGACGATTCTGAACTTGGTCCTCATAATCTAAGCTAAAATTATCTATATCTATGTTCGCGTAAATTTCAAGCTCAATGCTATTATTAAAATAATACGTGATTGTTTGGTTAGCATCTACCTTACCTTGGTATTTAAAGCCATTCACATTAACTTCTATAGATCTAACAGTATCCGCCATGTCAAAGAAAGCTAGTTGATAGGTGACAAAAATTAGCATTAAGATGCTCAGTATTTTGGCTTTTTTATTGATCATGTTATGATAATATATAGTTTTTTAATCTTATTTTAGGTAATGTAATCGAGTAAAAAAAAAATGAAGAGAAGTTGATTATCTCTTTTTCATGTAAATAACGATTCCAACAATAGAAAATGCTGCAATAATTCCTATAAAAAGTGCCACACCCGCAATTATGTAAGGGAGAATGTCCGTTTCAGGAATTAAAATTGTCCACGTGGAGAAATGATCAATGGTAGCAACTAAATACCCATCTTCTATAATAGTGGGTACGGTGACCCATTCTTCCTTAGCATCATCATAGTATGCCCATGAACCTCCGCCATTGTGAGACGTCGCTTGTATCATTAATTTAGCTTGTTTAAAGGTACCATTGCATTCTAAAGATATGCAAAAAGCTTCTTGATAAAGGAACCTGTTTCTATTTCTTGCGGTATATCTATTTCCTAAAAGAAGTCCAAGATCGGCCTGCTCTTCTGTACAGGTCATGTTCATTTCCAAATCTCCATCCCCCTCGATTTCGATCTCGAAGGTTTTTGCTCCGATTTTCGATGCTTCACATGAAAGGATGAGATCCACGTTAACTGTAGAATTAATCGTTAATCGTGTCTGTGCTTGATATTGGAATGTCGTTCTATAATTTGCTTGTATTCGGGTAATATATTGAACTTCTTGACTAGTATTAAGAGCTACAGGATCTGCCGCATAAGTATTGCTTAAAAAAGTTAGTGAAAAGAGCATTGACAATAATGTAGCTCCTAATATAATTTTTTGACTATTTTTCATTTTTATTCAATACCAAATTGGTTTTAAGTATCATATACACGCTCTATATAAAAAGAATTGAGGAATAAACTTTCCCAATAAATTCTTGAGTTTATAAGTTATCATAAACTCATATTTTTTTTTCCCTGTAACTGTAAAAGATGGCATTCTCTTTAACTGTAATAAAA
>DXJM01000338.1 GCA_019057355.1 Promethearchaeota archaeon
TGTAAAAATTAAAAAATAGTAGAGTTTTCCCTACCTAAACATTTAATTTCAATTAATGTGGGATGAATATTGCACAAAAGATCCATTAATATAACTCGCATGAAGAATTCTCAAAAAGAAAACACCCAAGATGTCGTCCTCATTGAGGATCCAATCGATTTAATTATAAATAATGAACCTGTAGTAAATATCATTTGCCTTCCAAAGGATTTAAAAGAGCTCGCGGTGGGATTTCTATTTTCAATTGGTTTAATAAATTCTAAAAAAGATATCAAAGAAATGAAAATAAATGAACTGGAAAAACGAATTAATATTGAATTAAGGGATTCAATTGATTTTAATCTGAATGATATGAAAATGAATCCCGTAAGCAGGGTAATAGATACCTCATGTGGAATTTCCTCTCCGTGGAGAACCATCATTAAAAAAGCATTAGATGCTGAAAAGGATATGATAAACACCAAGGAGGGAACTAAATTAAATTCGGACATTATTTTTTCTGCTATAAAACATATGAATAAAAATATGGACCTTTATCGTGAAACTGGAGGATGCCATGGCGCTGCAATATTCGATTTGAAAGGAAAACTTTTAAGCTTGAAAGAAGATATAGGCCGCCATAATGCAATTGACAAGGTGCTTGGTGACATGCTCTTGACCCAAAAAAGCTTTGAGAATGTTTTTTTAACCTCGTCAGGACGTTTAACGGGAGATAGCGTGTTAAAAGCGATCAGGTCGAAAATTCCTATTGTTGCTTCAGTATCTGCTGCGATTGAATCCGGAATCCGGCTTGCTTTTGCTCATGGAATCACCTTAATTGGTTTTATAAGAGGTGTTAGAATGAATATCTATACACATCCTTATAGAATTGAAGTCTAATTTAATGAGGTGCTTACATCAGACCTACTATAATCAACACATTTTTATTAAATTCAATATTACACCAAATTAATACTATTTATAATTGAAATAAAAAAAAACAATAAGTGAAAAAACAAGATGCCTGTTAAAGTAGCTTTTATGCAATTATCTTCATGTTGGGGGTGTCATCAATCCTTATTGAATGCACATCTTGGATTGCTTCGGGTTTTACCTGAGTTAGATATAGTTTATTGGCCTGCCGTCGTAGATTTCAAGCATGAATCATTAGTAGCCAGACCAGATGGTGATATCGTCGTGGGATTCCTTGAAGGGGTTGCTAGGACAAAACAAGATACAGCTAATATAAAGCTAATGAGAAAAAAATGCCAAATAATCGTAGCAATGGGTGCTTGCGCGGTTCATGGTGGTGTATACGGTTTAGCGAATTTATTTGACAAGGATGAGCTAATCGCTAGAAAGTTTACAGAACTAGAAAGCATATCTGAGGGGAGTGGAAGTGAACCAACTGTTCATGTTCCGGGTTTTGAAGATCATATCACGCTTATTAAGGATATTATAGACGTCGATGTTTTCATTCCGGGGTGTCCTCCAACAACAGAAAATATCTTGGCGGCAATTTTTTATCTATTGACACTTGTAGGCGAGAAACCAGCGACTCTTGATAAAAATAAATCCGTCTGTGATAAATGTCACTTGTTAAAAGAAGGATGCTTGTTAGATAAAGGTACCTTATGTTTTGGATCAATTACGGCAGCTGGATGCGAAGAAATGTGTCCTAATAAAGGTGAAACATGTTATGGATGCTTTCGACCAACAGCGAAACCTGGTAAGAAAGTAGAAAAATTAGTGAGTATTTTAGAGAGCATTAATTCATTAACTCCAGAACAAGCAGCCACCATCCAACACTTCTTGGACTTATATTTGGGAGTATCAAACATAGGAAATTTCTATTTCAGGGGAGATTTAATCCAAAGACTTGCATATGAACCAGAAAGTTATGCGGTTAAAGAGGTAGATGGAAAATTGACCTTAGATGTGTCTCCAACAGGAAATAAAATTATTGATAATATTGCCGGAACAGCATTATATTTATTAAAAGATGACCCCAATTTTAAATACAGTTCAAAATCCGTATGTAGCCATTGTGAGAGAGAAGTTGCTGACAAGGTGCCAGGTGATTTAAAGCGTGACTACCAAGGTCTATCAAAAATGGACACTTGTTTCCTGGAACAAGGATATATTTGTTTAGGACCTGTTACTCAAGCAGGTTGTGGTACAATATGCCCAAATAAAGCTAATGCTCCCTGCTTAGGTTGCTATGGACCCCCTGTAGGTGTAAAAGAACAAGGAGCCAAATTCATGAGCACTTTGGGATCATTATGTGCCGATAAAGATCCTGATGATGTTTTAAATCAAATTAAAGATCCTGCAGGATTATTTAATAGATTTACATTGGCAGCGAGTACTTTAGGATATAAACGACATGATAAAGGAGGAGAATAAAAATATGGTAAAGGAAATAATTGTAGAACCAATTACTCGATTAGAAGGACATGGTGGGTTACACATAAAGATCGGAGCTAATGGAAAGGTGCAAGACGTGCAATTTAATATCACATCCACAAGATTTTTTGAAAAATTTCTGGAAGGACGTTATTGTGAACATATTCCCCGAATTACTCCAAGAATTTGCGGTATTTGCCCCATCCCCCATCACATAACCCCCACAAAAGCAGTAGAGGATGCATGGGGCGTGGAGATTCCAGCACCTGCCTATAAATTGCGTCAATTAATCATGAATGCCAAGCAATATAGTTCTCACCTGTTGCATTTTTATGCCCTGGCGGCACCCGACTTTTTATTAGGACCCATGGCAGATCCTGCTTTGAGAAATGTAGTGCACGTAATAAAAGAAATGCCTGAAGTCGGAGCAATGGCTTTAAAAATGATGGATTTCGGTCAGAAACTCTGTGCCGAAATAGGTGGCAAGTCAGTGCATCCGATCTCGGCCATTGTTGGAGGAATGAAAAAGTCCATGAGCGAAGAAGCAAGAGATAGTTTTCTCAAGCAAGTAGACGAGCAAATCGAGTTCACAAAAAAAACGGTTGAAATTGCATTAAAAGTAGTTGATGATTATTTTGATGTCATTACGAATATTGGGGTTATTCCAACATATTATTTAGGCATGACAAAGAACGGGGTTCATGACATTTATGAAGGTGATATCAGGGTTGTGACTCCTGATGGCAAAAAAATCGATCATGATTATCACAAATACTTGGACATTATAGGAGAGCATGTTCCTGCACACTCATATGCGACCCACACGTATTACAAGCCTGCAGGTTATCCTGAGGGAATCTATCGTGGGAATTGTTTGGCAATGATCAATGCTTCCGATAAAATGGCGACACCATTAGCAGACCAAGCACTCAAGCAGATGAGGGAAAGAATTGGAGTATGCCCCCATAACACCTTTGCATATCACTGGGCGCGAATCATAGAGACTGTAGAAGCCATGGAAATGATTGCGACATTGCTCAAGGATCCTGATATAGTTAATCCAGATTGCAAGACACTTGATGTCGAACCAAGAGCGGGGAATGGTATTGGCATGACCGAAGCCCCACGAGGAATATTGTTATATCATATATGGTCCGATGAACAAGGGATGTGTGAGAAAGCAAACCTGTTGGTGGCTACAAATCACAACATTGCTGGGATCGAAAAATCATTAATGCATGTCGCCAAGTAAATCATCGAAGACAAGGCATTAGAACGACTGAAATTACCGAAACCGTGGATAAAATAAAATTTTTTTATATAAATAATAATAATTAAAGTGAGAAAAATGGTTAGCGTAGATTATGAATTAAGAAAAAAAGTAATGGATGCTCATATTCATGACGCATTAAAGTATTGTTATCAATGTGGTCGTTGTACGGATGTGTGTCCAGTATCACGAGTAGCGCCTGAAAGATATAATCCCCGAGCAAATATAATGCTTTCATTCTTAGGTCTTAACATATTCAAGGGGCAACAAAATAACTTTGCGATATGGGGCTGTACTGTATGCGATACTTGCGATGAGATTTGCCCACAAAAAATTGAATTAACGGAAATTTTCGCGGTTCTAAAAAATATGAGCATAGCTGCAGGAGAAGGACCTGATTATTATACAACTCAAGCCTCAGCGATCTATGATGCAGGAAAAGCGATTCCCTCTCAAGCTGCTATTGAAAGGAGAAGGGAACAATTAGGCCTTCCAAAAATAGAAGAACCGAACGTGGAAGAGGTTCAAAAAATTTTAAATGCAACAAAATTAAATACAATTTTAAAAAAATAAAGGAGAAATTAACATGACTGAATATAAAATGTTCCAAGGATGTACTATTGGTAATAGAATTCCTTTCCTTGAAGCATCTGCAAGAAAAGTATTTGACAAATTGGGAATAACGACATCAGAAGCAGCTTTTTCCTGTTGTCCGGATCCTGTTGGCTTTAATTCAGTTGACCATGAGAGTTGGCTAGCAATGGGCGCAAGAAACTTGACAATTGCTGAAGATGAAAAAAAAGACATTATTTCTTTGTGTAACGGGTGTTTTCAAACGCTCAAAATGGTGAATACAGAATTACTTCATAATGAACATGAAAAGTCAAAGGTTAACAAAATACTCGGCCAGATTGGAAGGGAATTTAAAGGAACCATTAATGTCAAACATTTTGTCGAGGTGTTGCATGATATTGGAGCAGAGAAGATAAAGGAAATGATGAGCAAAGAATTAAATGGAATGAAAGTAGCCTGCCATACGGGATGCCATTATAACCGTCCTTCAGAAATAATGCAAACAGATGATCCATTTAAACCCAAGAAATTACGAGCAATTGTTTCAGCAACAGGAGCAATTCCCGTAGATTACGAAGAGGAGACGCTTTGTTGTGGTGCTGGGGTAGGAAATGCAGAAGAAGAGCCCGCAATGCAGGTTTTAGCAAATAAATTAAAAAGTGCCAAGGCTGCAGGGGCAGAAGCCTTAATCGTTAACTGTCCTGCATGTTTTCAGCAATTTGATACCAATCAGAAAAAAGCAGAGAAATTAGCAGGGGAAGCTTTTAACATGCCCATTTTATACGTGACCGAATTGCTAGCTTTAGCATTTGGAGAGAAGGCAGATGATATTGGGCTAAAATTTCACCGCACTCGAACAAATCAATTACTAGAAAAATACAATATCGCATAGACAAGATAGATAAAGAGACAGAAAATGATTTATTTTGATAAAAAAAAAATTCATATAAATAATATAATACAATAAAGGTGCTAAAAAAACATGACTGATATTCCAGAAGGTGTGCTAAATATGTTGGAAATGATAGTCCGTTGTTATGATTGTTGACTATCTTGTGCTGCTCACATCACTGTTGTTGATGAGAAAGGCAAAGAGATCTATTCCCGAAAATTAAATGTTGGTTTAGGTTGATTGTTCAACAAAAAAATGAGGTTGGACATGACTTGCCCTTGCTGGGTTAAGACTAACACTATTTCTCTATTTTTTATTTTTATTTTTTCATGCGGGTTTTCCAAATAAGTTGAAGCCATCAATTTTAGTTATTTTAACATCCACAAATTTTCCATATTCGCCTTTATAGTTGTTGATAAACACGTTTTTATAAGCAAAATTTCTGCCAAAAACTTGATTTTCAATAGTTCCTTCATGCAAGATTAATACCTTACCGCACCAATCCATCCATTTTTCGTTAATATCGACAAGGTTATTTCGATATACTTTCGATAATCTATTGGATCTCTTTTTAATTAGCTTGTTATCTAGTTGTTTCATCTTTTTTGCTGCTGTTCCTGGACGAGGGGTAAATTTTGAGATATTCAGTATTTCAGGTTTCAACCATTTAATAAAATTAATTGTCTTGTAGAAATCATATTCAGATTCGCCAGGAAAACCACAGATAATGTCAGTGGATATCGTTAAATAGGGGAATTTCTCCCTTAAATTACTGATTTTTTCAATTATATCAGACATGATGTATGGTCTTTGCATTATTTTCAAAACTGCATTACTTCCAGACTGAACGGGAAGGTGAAGGAATTGATATACTTTATCAAAGCTTAAAATCGTCGAGATTTGGTCAAGATTTTTGATTAGAAAACGGGGATTTAACATCCCAATTCTTAAAAAGAAGTTTTTGGGGATATTTACGATTTTTTTCACCAAATCAACCAGCTGAATTCCATAATAATCATAAATGCTGCAATCTTGCGAGGTTAGATATAATTGTTTTATGTCTTGTTCTAATTGATACCTGGCATTATCAACTATTTGTTCCGGATCATAGCATTTCAAGGTTCCCCGGGCATATTTCACGCAACAATACGTGCAGGAACCCACGCATCCCTCTGAAATGGGAATGATACCCGTCATTTTTCCTTTGGGGTGAGTTATCAAGTAACTCCCTTTATCTAATATTTTTTTGGAGCAAAAAATGGTGTTTTTTTTTTTCTTTTTTACTTGTTCAACAATGCTTGGAAGTTCATCGAGGGAATTTAAATCGATAATAGCCGAGAAAGAAGGTATTGCTTTTTTTATGACCTCTCTGTAAACGGGGGTAATGTGAGGCAAGCATCCTGCAATGATCACGTATCTATCCGGATCGTTCTTATATAACATGTCCAAAGTTTTTAATCGTTCTTTTATTTTATTTTCTGTTTGCTCTTTCACGGCACATGTATTAATTATAATGAATTGTGCAGATTCTAAATTCGTCGGGTGATAATGTGATTTAATTAAAACCTCTCTCATGATGAGCGAGTCAGCTTTATTAGAAGTACATCCATAAGTTTCAATATAAAAAGAATCCTCGATCAAAGAAAACCCGTTCTTAAAGAGTGATTTTTCAACCATGTGAAATATTTATATTAAATACATAACAAAAAATAATAATAAGATAAA
>DXJM01000339.1 GCA_019057355.1 Promethearchaeota archaeon
CATTAATTTACACTTGTAATTTCAATAATTACTAGTTAATAATGATCACGAAACCCTTCTTAAGTTACTTATATTACACTTAATTTTTTGATTCAAAATTTTTTAAAATTTCACTCTATCCTATAAAAATGATATCAAATAACAATTTATCCTATTTATTGATCTGACTATAACTTATCAAAAATAAGTTATTGATATATTTTTTTATGATCACCACGTTAATGATTGCAGAAAAATTGCAGTTTATTTTATGTCAAAAAAATTTTGTCGAAATTTTTTCATTAAACTTACTCTATTTTACCACAATCATCCAAAACATTTAAATATCTCTTCCAATATATTATAAACTAAGAACATCATAAAATAAATTGAAAAAAAATAAAAAATTAACATTTTACTAATTTTCAATTAAAAAATGGAGGAATAAAAAAATGGCTAAAAAGAAACATTCTTTTGCGTGGTCACCTATTAGGAGATTAATGAAACAACAAGGAGCAAGTATTGTCGCTCGAAATGCAGTTGATCTGTTAATTGATCATCTTGAAAAGTCCGCGACTGGCTTGACCGAACAAGCTCGAGCATTTACGATGCACGCAAACAGAAAGAAAATCACCAAGAATGATCTCTTACTTGCAATCAAATACAAGTAAATAAAAAATTTTTAATACAAAACCATCGTTTTTTTTTTTCATCTTTTTCTTAATTTTAGTTATGTAAAATTCTTTTTCTCTTTTAGATAAAGGTATTCAGAACAAACTCAAAAGGTTACAGTTAGACACAACTTTCATTAAAAAACGGAACTCGCACCCATATAGCATATCCTCTTAAAAATACCAAAAATTTCCTTTATAACACCTTCTAATTTGAACATGACAATTTTTAAAAATAATATTTTTTAAAAGTGCTTCAATTATTTACCACATACATTTTTAAAGTTTCTCTCAGATTAATATATTAAAGATACATTCTATTTTCAATTTTATTTTAATGATATTGAGTTAAAATTTATAGTGAGGTGAAACGGATGATAAATGTAACAAATTATTATTATTCCAATTATATCTTTATGCCCATGGTGTTTTTTGTGATATTTATCGCTAGTATCGGAATCATAATAATTATTATTCTCATCATAGCGATACTAAGAGCTGGGAGGGCAACTAAGGCAACAACTAAGGCAAAAGCACCTATATATCATCCGACGGCAACCCAACCATACAGGACTATTCAAGGATCCGCCCCTGCATATAATCCTTACAGGTTCGCCCAACAACCCACGTCCACATTCGCATCATCAAGACAACAACCTACCCCTCAAAAAATTGGACGTGTTTATTGCCGTTTCTGTGGGGATGAAACAACAAGTGAAGCGACCTTTTGCCCCAAATGTGGCTCAAAACTCTAGCTCGAACTCTATTTTCTTTTTTCTTTTTTAGATAAGTTTATAAAAACTCAATATTTTATACCATGTTGCCTTCTTTTCCTTTTTTCAGTAGAAAGAAGGGAACTAGCCTGCCATATAAGATATTCTACCCTTTCAACTCTTTTCTATAGATCTCTATCAAGTGTTTTCCAGGTTCACGGGAATTTTGGGTTGATTTATTGGCATTATTTATTTTATCACCACTTAAATCAGGTATTCTGAAGAAATTCAATGAATAGTTATAATTTAATTCATTGAATGATTATACTTAATGCCACATTTTATAGTGTTTCTATGAGCAAATGCAATGAATAGAAATCTCCGAATGGGCATAAAGGGGGCCACCTAAGGCTCCCGATAAACAAGGAATTATTGAGGATCGATCCAATTGCGCCTCTAACTTTAGTATTTTTTTAGAAAACTTACTTTATCAAATGAGGAGATTCACACCGTATAGCTATTGATAATAGTCTTACTAGTTCTATTTTACTTATTTTTATTGAAGAACAAGCAATTAAGTAAAATAATTAAATGAGAGCTTATTATTTGTTATTTAAGAAGATCTCAACATTTAAATAAAATAACGTTGATGATTCTTAAAAAAATTCAAATCACATATCATTTTCAAGCATTTCTTGTCTAAAATGGCGGCTAAAAATCCTGAAAAACCAGAGATCGCAATAACTAAAGGAAAATCTCCTAAAGAATGTGTTCTAAACGGATTAGGCAAATTAGGGGGAATGTCAAAGTATATTAATAAAGGAGATCACGTTTTTATCAAAATAAACGCATCCTTGCCAAATGGTTATCCTGTTCATGTTAATTTAGACGTTCTTGAAGGAATTATTCGATCATGTCATGAAGTAGGTGCTGCTAAAATAAATGTTGGCTCTTTCCCAATAAAACCTATTGCTTTCAAAGAAATATCTGATTTCTTGGGATTGGAGAGGTATTTAAAAGACCTTGATGTTGAATTAATATTTTTGGACAATAGTAATTATTACTCTCAACGGAATTTGGAAGAACTTCAACACGTTAAAAACGATTCTCTTTCTCTAATCGAGGTAAATGGTAAAGAATATAAATTTCCGAAAATAATTCTTGATTCAGATAAACTTATCTCTTTAAATCAAGTTAACGTCCATCCTCTTTTTGATTTATCTTTATCTCTTCTCAATTCATATTCCATGGTTCCAGAAAGTTATCCTTTTTTAAAAGCCAAGCTAAAGAATGGTAAGGATTCATCCTTTCTTGTTGAGTGTAAACGCATGTTAATCGATAATATTCTTGACGTATTTATGATTAAAAGACCAGATTTAGTGATTAATGATTTATATCATGTATTAGAAGGTGCTGGACCTTATATTTTTAAAGATTCTAATTTAAAAGAAGTAGGGGCTTCTATAATCGGTAATGATGCTTTTTATACCGATCTTCTTACTTTAAAAATATTAGGTTTTAACCTCTCAAATAATGAAATGATATCAAGCGCTAAAGAAAGAGGACTGGGAACTTATAACTATTCAGGTTATATTATCTATGATGATGTAAAAGAGACCGAGATAAATATAGAAAATTGCATTTTAAAACTTTCTGATATTAATGTTAAAAATGTCTCTATTAATCAAGGAGAGATTTGTGCTGGATGCTTTGAACAAGCATATTATCTCCTTAATTTTATGAAAACTTACATGACCAAGGACCTGATCTATATCTCGAAAAACGCTTTTTTATTAGGAGAAAACCCCCCATTGCCAGAAAGCTCAAGTAGACACGTAATTCTTTTTGGAAATTGTGCCTGTGAAAGTATAAAAGATGAAAATTTCAAGAAACTAACACATGAAGGAAAGAAAAAGACAAAAATGAATAAAAATATTCTACAATTGACAGGATGCCCTCCCAATTATTTGGACTGCATTCATGATTTGCTCAATTATTATGGAAAACAGGATGCGCCCTCCTTGAATTTATTAATTGAAACGCTTCAGCATTCATTATCCAAAAAAAAAGAAGATTGGGAGGATCTTTAAATATGATTAATGAAGAGTTCAAAAGAAATTGGATTACCATTTTAAATTATAACCAAAAATCCTTATGTTCAAAAAATGATGATGAATTAAATGTAATGGTGCGGATTCCTTTCACGCCAATAGAAATTGATGCGAAAATATTAAAAGAATTATTTGAGGTGTTGTACCCTCAATTCATCAATGATCAACAAAATATTCTCGATATCATTATTTCTGATGATGAAAATACCATTTTGAATGCATATTTATATCAAACTAAAAAAGCAGGTATACATGAATCGATCGAACACTTGCCTCTTGAAGTAATTAGAGATAAAATATTTCCTTACAAAAAGAAAGATCTCGAAGATATTGAATTGTTTTTCAACAAGCTACAACTTAGATTAATTGAGAATAAAAAAGTTCGTATCTCTTCTATTAGGATTTTTAAAAAGAAATTTATCGATTTAGTGAATGATTTGTACAAAATCTTAGATTTAACCACGTTAAATGAATATTTACACCAATTTTTTAATTTCATTCAAGAAGTATATGGACAAGAATTATTATACATGTATCCAAATCCTCCCATTAATTCGTTTATCACGAATTTTTTCAAATTTTTAAATTGTATAAAGGTTTCGGGATTTATTGAGATTATTATGGATATTTTACCTGTGATGAAAATATCTTTGTTATTTTACCTTTTAAATTCACACGTTGTTCTAGATTTAAAAAATACCTCAAGCTCTTCTATCAATGAAAACATGAATATCTCAATTCGTTCTTTAGAAGAAATGGAAATTGAATGCATAAAAAAAACTATCCCTGAAATTTTAAAACAAATAGTCTTGAACCAAAAGTCTGATATGAGTTATTATATAGATCTGAATGCACTTCTTTCTCTCTTGCTTGAAATCTTTGAAACTGATTTTCCTCCCAAAAGGGAGAATAGTGAATATATATTTCAAAAACTGTTATATGGAGTCCGTAATTATGAAAATCTATGGTTTAAAGCACCACGTTTGAATTTATTTAATTTAAAACGATATTTTCTAAGATACTTGGGAATAAATGTTAATATTAAAAAGCTCTCGCATTGGTCAATACCTCCTACAATTAGCGCACTCTTTCACACGTATTTTGGCTTGAAATCGAGAATTTTATTCATCTACACTGACAGTTCTGAGAATAAATCAAATTTAAAGGTTCCACTTGACCATTCATTTAAAAAAGCAGGAATTTTAGAATTCGAGAATAATAGGATCGAAAGTATCGTTCCTGTAAGACGAGAAGAAATACTCAACAATGAAACTTCTATTTCTTTAGAAGCAATAAGATCAAGTGTATCAAAAAACAGGGGCTATCTTTCAGCAGTAATTAGCATGGATAAAGCCTTATTGAGAGAATTTATCGATCAATTTATTCTAAACCTTTCTTCTCCTACCTTGTTTAAAAAAATGAAGGTTTTAAAAATGTTTAAAAACGAGAGATATCTCGACATGTATCCCGTAATCCCCCTTTTAAAATTGATGAGAGATTCGAGTCCGCTAAAGCTTTTAAAATTATTAACATCAGTTGCTATTGATAAGCACGAGTTTTAAAAAAATGTTAGAGACGTGACCTCCATTTTAACAACATTTAAATTGGATTATTCATGGTTAGCTCTTAAGATAAAATAATAACATTCAATTGAGTTTATTTTTGATTCTCTATAATTAATAGAAATTAAAAAAGCTTTCATTAAA